>JBEKXG010000005.1:0-26935 GCA_049512295.1 Syntrophobacteraceae bacterium | reverse complement strand
TCGACGGCAGGGGGGCGACCTCTGTTCCGGGACTGTTCGCGGCGGGGGAGGTTGCCGGAGGGGTCCACGGCGCCAACAGGATGGGAGGCAATGCGCTTAGCGAAACCGTGGTTTTCGGAGCAAGGGCCGGGATTTCGGCGGCCGATTGGGCGAAGGGGAGCGGCGCAAAGGACAGGCAATCCGTCTTGAGACAGTTGGATGAGCGTCTTTCGGTTTGGCACGGCATCCGATATCCTGAAACCAATCTTCTGGACAATATCCGCAGAATTATGTGGGAGGAAGGAGGAATACTGAGAAACGAGGCAGGACTTTCCAGAGCTATTGAATGTATGCGGGAGATTCTCGCGAGTTTCGAATCATCCTCCAAACCGGGAAGTGAAAAAACACAAACCGCAACCCCGGGGAGCGCTATAGAGCTGCGTTCGGCCGCAAGAGCAGCCTCCCTCATTCTCGAAGGTGCTGTCAGGAGGCCCGAGAGCCGTGGCTCACATCACAGGGAGGACTATCCGAAGCAAAATGATAAGCAGTGGCGAGGGCACCTCCAGGTCCGAATCGCGCCGGGCGGGGATGTGTGGGAGTTCGCTCATTAAAGGCAAAAGGCAAAAGTGTGAGGAAGGAATCAAGATAGTGGCAGGTCAAGCAGGGAAACCGCAGGACTTAAAAAAAAGAACATTTTCATTTGCAGTGGAGATTGTCGGCCTATGCCGGAAGATCGAGATGCATTCCGATGCTTATCGGATCTTAGGCAGACAGTTGTTACGTTCGGGCACGTCCGTCGGGTCGAATACCAAAGAAGCCCAGTCCGGGCAAAGCAGGGCAGATTTTGTCAGCAAGTATGCCATTGCGTTGAACGAAGCCCGAGAAACGATTTACTGGCTTCGTCCGATTTAGGAAACCTTCTCCGCCAATAACGTCGAACTGGCAAAACTTATTCTGGAGGCGGACGAAATTTCCAAAATTATCGGTGCGATCATCGTAAACGCTAAAAAGAAAGATACCAAATGATCGTATCCTTTTTGCCTTTGCCTTTGACCACCGGTCGGTTTTGCCTTTTTACTTTTAACTTTTGCCTTCTTGTCAGGGGGGGTTGAAGATGGATAAAAACCAGACGAGTTGGAATGAGAGAACCGCGCAGCAAATAATTCAAAACTTCGAAAAGCGCCGGATGGAGGGCAGTTATGCGCCTTCCGCCGCGCAGGCCATGGAGGAAGTCCTGGCAATGATCCCGCGCGGGGCGAGCGTCTATCGCTGCGGCTCGATTACCACCACTTCGATGGGACTATGGAAAAGAATGGCCGCCCTGCCTGAAGTTACGATAATCGATCCTTTCCAGCCGGAACTTACGCCTCAGGAAAGCCTGGCGAAGAGGCACAGGGGGCTGGCTGCAGACGTGATGATCGCCAGTTCCAACGCCATCACCCTGGACGGCAGGCTGGTCAACCTGGACGGCCTGGGAAACCGCGTGGCAGCCATGATGTTCGGTCCTGAAAAGGTGATCCTGGTGGTGGGAATGAATAAAGTCGTCCCCGACCTGGATTCCGCCATTGCCAGGGTCAAACACTACGCTGCGCCGGTGAACGCCATCCGTGTCGGTGTTGAAACACCCTGCACGGCCACCGGGTTGTGCACCGACTGCCGGTCGGCTGAACGCGTCTGCAATATGTGGAGCATCATCGAAGGCCAAAGAAAAAGAGGCCGCATCCACGTAAAACTGGTTGGAGAGGCGTTGGGATACTGACGGAAGGTTTTGCGGTCCCGGCGTCGTCAGGTTGCAAACTTGAGCCGAGCTTATCAATTCTGCCGGATAGCCCCCGGGATCATCCAGCTTGGGCTCACATTCATGTTCAGCATCTCACTCCTGCTCACATGAACGGTTTGCGAGCCGTTCGTGAAAGAAGTTTTGACGGTTTGTGCGCGGTAAATCGAGTTTCTTGACAGGCGTTTCAATCTGACAAGAGGGACGTCGAACTTGGCCTCGGCAAGTGCTTTGCCCATAATTCATTGTGTTGGCGATACGGTTACCGACCGCTAAGAGGGCAGCAGAAGCTTCCTCTTCCGTGCCGAGCATGAGGTATAGATTTTGCACTCCGTTCTCCCCTGGCCGGGATCTTTTCCCGGATGAAGATATTTTCCTTATCAGTCTGCGGTTTTCGGGCGGTTCGATAACTCTCGGGAAAGCGGGAAATCTGCCAATGAACCCGTGGCCCGCTCCCGGCATCCTGATTGGCATCCCGGGTTATAACTTTTCCCTTCGAGGGCCAGACAGATGAAATTTTCGGTCATCATTCCCGCCTGCAATGCCGAAGCCACATTGCCTGATCTGCTCGATTCCCTCTCGCATCAAGGGTATGGCAGGGATTTCGAAACAATCGTCGTGGACGACTGTTCGACTGATTCCACACGCGAGGTTTGCCGGAGGTTTGGCTGCGCTCTCATTGCGCGTCCCAAGAACTGCGGGCCCGCAAATTGCCGGAATATCGGCGCGGCGAGCGCCGCCGGAGACATCCTGATTTTTACGGACAGCGACTGTGTTGTGACGCCGGACTGGCTGGAGCGCTTCGATCGGTGTTTTTCGATCTGCGATTCGGACGTGATCATCGGAAAGCTGGTTCTTCTTCCTTCGACCACCCTTGGGGACTCGATTTCGGCACTCGGTTTTCCGGCTGGCGGGTCGCTTGGGTTTGAAAAGGTTTGGAAAGTTTCGGAGGAGGGGTACACCAAGAGTCTAAGCTCATGCAACTGCGCAATAAGAAAGGATATTTTCTTTCAAGTGGGGGGCTTTGACGAATCGTTTCCCTATGCCGGGGGAGAGGACAGCTTCCTTGCCTACTCGCTCGTGCGGGCCGGCTTCAGGATCAGGTACTGTCCCGAAGTGATTGCTTATCATCCGGCGAGGAAATCTCTAAGCGGGTTCCTCAAGTGGCAGTTCCGCAGAGGCGTCAGCAGCCTGATTTTTGCCAGGAAGGTCAGCAACAGGAGCGAATTCGTCTCCCTGCGTCTGTGGTCCACCAGGAACATGATCAAATGCAACTTTTGTGACAGAAAATTCCCGCTTATTCTGTCTTTGCTCGGATTGAGCTTCGCCGCCCAGATGACCGGTTTTCTGTTTGCAAAATACAAATTCAAAAAGGCGGGCGCATGCGAGTCCTGATCATCAATCCACCCTGGCCCGGAAAAGGGTTCGGCACTAGATCGCAAAACCGGATCATCAAGCACCGAAGCGACAAGTTCCTCCAGTATCCCATTTTTCTGGCCTATAGCGCCGCTCAACTCAAAGCAGCGGGGCACCAGGTCTTCTACATCGATTCGGTGATTCAGGATTACGACCTCCCGAGGACCATCTCGGAAGCCGGGAAGGTGGCACCGGAAGTCATCTTCATGGAGACCACCACCCCATCCATCGCGGCCGACTACGAAAACCTCACTTTGCTCAAGGAAGCCACGGGGGCCAGGGTCGTGGTCGGGGGGCCGCACAGCACCTACTTTCACCGAGCGGTCATCGAAGAGTGTCCGGCAATCGATGTGGCCATCCGTCATGAATTCGACACCAAGATTTCCGCTGTGGTGTCAAACATCGGAAACCTGAACGGCGTGCCCGGCATCACCTACCGGAGCGGAGCGAAAATAATCGATAACGGCGACGGGGAAGTCGCATCGGATCTTGACACTATCCCGTTTCCCGACAGGGACACCGTGCCATGGAAGTGGTATCTCGAGGCGTGGTATTCGCGGCAGCCCTTCATGAACCTGATGACTTCGAGGGGTTGTCCCTACCACTGCAGCTTCTGTTTGTGGCCCCAGAGCATGTACGGGCACAGGCAGCGGTTCCGGAGCGTGGATAACGTGATTTCGGAAATTCGCCGCCTTGTCGACAACTACGGCGTGAGAGAACTCAATATCGACGACGGCACCTTCACCACTAATCGCCGAAGAGTGATCGAATTCTGCCGCCGGGTCCGGGAGCAGAAATTCGATATCATCTGGACGTGCAACGGCCGAGTGGACACGATCGATGACGAGATGCTCTCCGAGATGAAAAAAGCCGGTTGCAAGATGATCCGATTCGGGGTCGAAAGCGGTTCCCAGGAGGTGCTGGACAAAATTCGCAAGGGGCTCACCCTCAAGCGGATCGAGGATGGATTTCAACTGGTGAAAAAACACCGAATTCAGGCCCTGGGCGGCTTCATGTTCGGTTTCCCGTACGATTCGAGAAAAACGGTCGAAGAGACGATCCGATTCGCCAAGAAGCTTTCGCCCGACCAGGTGCAGTTCTCGATCTCCATGTGCTACCCGGGGACCTCCCTTTACGAGTATGCGAAGGAAAACGATTTGCTGCTGGCCAAAAGCTTCAAAGAATTCGACATGACCCACGGGCCTGTCGTAAAGACGGTCGACATGGAACGCGGGGAGCTCGAACACATCCTCGCGCGCGCTTACAGGGAGTATTACTTCAGGCCGGCATTCATGCTCCAGACGCTCTTCAATATGGCCGACATGGATGAAATCCGAAGGGTTTTCCGGTCAATGCAGAGTCTGGTCAAGACGATAAGGCTGCACCAATGAAATCATGCGGTCGATCGGCGGAGGAAAACCGAGCGGCAACACCTGGCCGTGAGGGTGCTTTGCCGGCGTGTTCGGTCTGCATCGCCAACTACAACGGAATCGATCTAATCGGACCATGTCTGGATTCGGTGTTCGCCCAGGATTTCAGCCCGCCGGTTGAAATCATCGTGCACGACGATGCCTCATCGGACGAGTCGGTTGCTTTCATCCGCGAGCACTATCCCCGGGTAAAGCTCATCGCCGGCATGGAGAACGTGGGCTTTTGCATCAGTAACAACCGGATGGCGGCCCACGCCTCCGGGGAGTACCTGCTGCTTTTGAACAACGATGCAACGCTTCGCCCGGATGCGCTGAAGACGCTGCATGAGTTTGCATCGAGGCAGGAAGTGCCGGGAATCCTGGGCCTGCCTCAGTACGACATGAGAACAGGTGAACTGCTCGATGTTGGAAACCGGCTGGACTTGTTTCTCAATGCGATTCCGAACCTGAACACAAAGCGGCGAAATGTTGCGTACATCATGGGCGCGTGCCTGTGGATTCCCAGACGCCTCTGGCAGGAACTGGGCGGTTTCCCGGAATGGTTCCATACCCACACTGAAGACGTCTTCCTCTGCTGTTCTGCAAGACTGAAAGGATACCCCGTCCTCAACCTGCCCGATTCAGGTTTCGATCACCTGGTGGGCACCAGCCTGGGAGGCGGAAAGCTAGTGGGCGGACGAATGCGCACCACTTACCGCAGGAGGGCGCTTGCCGAGCGGAACAAATCCTTTGCCATGTTCGTCTGCTATCCCTCGCCGTACTTTTACGCTATTTTCCCGCTCCACTTGGCCCTGCTCGCACTGGAAGGGGCCCTGGTGAGCTGTCTTAAACGGGATTTCACGTTGTGGAAGCAGGTATACTTGAACTGCTTTCGGGAACTCTGGTCAAATCGGAAGAAGCTTTGGCAGGACCGAGGCGAAGCGCAAAGGGATGCCAAGTGCGGTGCCGGGTTCTTCAGATGCCACACATTGATGCCCCACAAGCTCAGAATGCTGGTCATGCACGGCTTGCCAAGGGTCGAGTAGATCACGCGTTGGGTATGTTCCCGAAAAATGGCGGGCTTTTTGCAAAAGAACATCGGCCGCTGACAAATGCTGTTTCGATCTGGTTTTCCGATGGGGAGGGCGACAGCGGTCCCTTGGGGCTTCCGTGCCAAAAGAGCCGCCCCCGCGGCGGACTTGGGTGTCAATCGGTATGCTCGACCACGATAGGCGAGAGATAGGCTAAATTGTCATGAAGGTAACTTTCGTATACCCTGGAATCGCAATGATCGGGTTCAACAGCCTGGGCGGGGATTGTCACGATACCATTTCGATCAATCTCGGTCTTGGTTATATCAGCAGCTATCTCAAGAAGAACTCGAACCATACCACGAATCTGATTGACCTCAGGGAACTCGAAGGGTGGGACCATTACGAAAGCGAACTGAGGAAGCGGGCTCCCGATGTTGTCGGTATCTACTGCAACACCGTCAATTTCGACAACAGCATCGAGTCGGCCAGACGGGCGAAAAAATACGGCATGAGAGTTGTCATGGGGGGCCCCCATGCAACCTACGATCCGGAATCGCTACTGAACACCGGTCTGGTCGATACTGTGATTGCCGGCGAGGGGGAGACCGCGTTCTATCAGCTTGTGGAGGATCTGTCCGCCGGAAGAACACCGGACAAGGTGATCCACGGCGAAAAGATCGATAATCTCGACGCAATCCCATTTCCGGATAGAGATCTGTACAATATGGATCGAATCCTCGGCGGGCCCGGCATCTTCCCGTACCCCAACAGCTACGTCGGAATCATGGCCAGCAGGGGGTGTCACTACAACTGCGCATTTTGTCAGCCGCTGGAAAGAAAAATCTTCGGCCGTAAGGTACGTACACGCTCAGTCGCCAACGTTATGGCAGAGGTGAAGGAGGTTATCGATAAATACGGCGCAAACTTCATTATGTTTGAGTGCGATACTTTAACTACCAAAAAATCGTGGGCACTCGAGCTTTGCGGGGAGATGTCGCGCATACCCGTTGCATGGGGAGCACAGAGCAGGGTCGATACCATCGACGATGAACTGGCGGCGGCAATGCGTGCGGCCGGTTGCATGGTCCTTTTTTTCGGTTTTGAAAGCGGGTCTCAACGCATACTGAATTTGCTCAGAAAAGGGATCACGCCGGAGAAGTCCGTTGAGGCCGGCCGAATTTGCCGGCGGCACAAGATCTTGATATTCGCCAATTACATGCTCGGTACTCCTACGGAGACCGAGGAAGATCTGGAGATGACCTTTCGATTGATAAGAGCCATACGGCCCGAACTGCATTCAGCCGCCTATTTTTCTCCGATTCCCGGTTCGGACCTCTATGATTACTGCAAAGACAAGGATCTAATAAAAAGCGCGGCCTACGAGGATTACGTGCGCAATCCCACGCACGAGAAGATCAAGGGAATTGATTACGCAGTTTTGGACCACTACCGAGCAAGAATTGGCGCTTGCCGGAAGCCGTTCTGGATCGAGCACCATTTTGCGCGTCACGTTTTCAGCCGTTGGAGCTTCCTTCTGCGGAGAGGGTTTCCGGAGGTTTTTGTCAGGGAGTTGGCGGCATCCCTTCCGGAAATGATAAAAGTACCTCTGAGGCGGCTCAATAGAATTGTACCGATAATTCTTTCGCATGCGGGTAAACATGAGAAGAAATATTATCCTGGCATTTGACATAGCTAAAAATTGGTCAGCATACATATTCGGGTTTCCACGTCCTATCCCAGTTGGTTATGTTATCATCTCCACTACCTATGCATGTAATGCCAAATGCAAAATGTGCAATCTGCATGAGTTTTATGATAAGCAGCCTGATTTGTTTCAGAAAGAATTAGATCTGACATCTGTTTACGAAGCCCTCAACAACTCCTCTGTAATGCGAACTGTTCGACATATCGATCTTACAGGGGGAGAGCCTTTCCTTAAGAATGGTCTAAAACATTTTATCAACAAACTTTATGAATTGCCTTCCGTTGATTTAGTGTCTATTAATACGAATGGACTTCTATCAAACAGGATCATCAGTAATGTCGCATGGATACTGGAAAACATCAAGAAAAATCAACGTTTTTCCCTAAGTATTTCCATTGACGGTATTGGAGGTCTTCACGACAGCATACGAGGAGTTCCCGGGGCCTTTGGGAAAATTGAGCAAACTGTTGCAGGCCTGTCCGATCTGCAGGCTCGCTATCCTCAATTCAAACTACGATCAAATGCCGTAATACAACCTGCAAATATAGATGCCCTGGAGCCTATAAAGGCGTACTGGAAGAAAAATAACATAGCCGGTGCTTTCAGCGTGATTCAAACGCCTTTTTACACTCACAGCAGCGCTCAAAAGTATAATGACATTAGGGAATTTAGCGAAGATCAGCTGTCGATCATTAAATCGGCAAATCCGAAGAGCCGGGGGATGAACGACTATCTCAACAGGGGCTGCATCAGGCCGCTTCACTGCTTTGCGGGTGTCGCGTCGATGTGCATGGACCCCTTTGGGACCCTGTACCCGTGCAATTTCCTGACGGGGTGCGAACGTTACCAATTGGGAACCGTGCTGGATTGCGGCATTGACTCGGTGTGGACATCCGCGCAGTCCCGAGCCATCAGAAAGAGCTTGAGGACCTGCCCCCACGTTCACTGCTGGAACGGATGCGAAATCGACCAAACCCTGATTCAGTTCGATGCCGTCGATAGAATGATGCGGATGCTAAGCTGTGGTCTGGCCGGCTACTATCGGCTTAGAGGCCTGCGAATGTGATATGAAAATACTCTTGATCAAACACCCGACGACACACTTCAAGAAAACCGCCCCTCCCGTAAGCGGGCTTCCCCTGGGGATCCTTTCCATCGCGGCGGCGTTGAGAGACGCGGGGCACGAGGTGAGTGTCTATGACGCCATTGTGGGAGCGGATGAAAAGAGGTGGGGTGCCGAAGGGGCGCAAGGAATATTCCGCCTGGGCGCGACATGGGAAGAGATTCAGCGTGTTGTGGCTGAGAAGCGCCCCGATGCGGTGGGCATCAGTAATCAGTATTCCTCTCAGGTGCATAATGCCCTTCTGACAGCCAGGACCGTGAAGGAAGTGAACCCCGATATTCCCGTTATCGTCGGGGGACCCCATGCTTCCGTTATGCCGTCGACTTTCTTCGAGGAGCCCGGAAAGGTAGACTTCGCCGTCATGGGGGAGGGAGAAACCACCATGGTCGAGCTGATCTCCTGTCTGGAGCACAAAGGCGATCCATCGACCTTGGATGGAATCGCTTATGTCGAGGACGGGCTCCCGGTTTTGCGGAAGAGCAGACCTCTTATCTCCGATTTGGATACCATTCCGTTCCCGGCTTATGATCTTGTGGATATGGAACGATATTTTTATTTCAACAAACAAGGAAAGGACGGGCGTGAGTCCTACCGATACCCCGGCTCGGAGCGATCCATATCCATGATTACCAGCAGGGGGTGTCCGTTCAAATGCATTTTCTGCTCGATTCACCTCAGCATGGGACGACAGTACAGGGCGCATTCCGTGGACTACGTTCTTAGCCATATCCGCCATGTCCGCGAAGAGTACCGCGTTAAGCATATCCACTTTGAGGACGACAATTTCAGTTTCGATATGGAGCGGTTCGAGAAAATTCTGGATCGAATGCTTGCCGGCCGACTCGACATCACGTGGGATACCCCGAACGGCGTGCGGGCGGATTATCTGAATGCCGCCATCCTCCAAAAATGTAAAGAAAACGGGTGCACCTATCTTAGAATCGGCGTTGAAAGTGCAAATGAGACTGTCAGTAAAAAGATCGTGAAAAAACGTCTGAATATAAGCAAGGTCAAGGAAGTCGCCAAACTTTGTGAAGAAACGGGTATCGATTTGGAGGCTTTCTATATCATCGGGCTGCCCGGCGAAACGGTTGCGCAGATGCGGGATACCATCGATTTTGCCGTCCAACAGGAGCAACGACGGGGTTTGACACCCTACGGCATGTTCACCGCCACTCCTTTGATCGGCACGGAGCTCCACAAGATATGCGCAGAGCGCGGCTACTTAACCAAAGAGTTGTCGGCGGCCAATATGGCGACGGCTACGCAGGGAGAAGGTATGATCAGCACTGAGGACTTCACTCCCGGCACGTTGAAAAAGCTTCTTAAAGATTATCGCCGCCGGCACCTGATTGCCAAGGCGCTTTACTCGCTAAAGTTTCTCTCCAAGCATCCACGCTATCTTATGAATAGACTTTCGACTCCTTTCTATTTGAGGGAGATGCTGCCACTCCTCAAGAAGGGGCATATAATCTTATTTCTTAATGAGTTGTTATCCTATCGCTACAAGAACTGTGTTGTTGGAAAGGTTGGAATACCATGAGCCGTGTCTCTGTCTGCAACCTGTGCCTGAACACCGGTGCGGCCTGGTATTGCCGGAAAGACTCGATCGATGTTTTGGGCTGCCCCCGTTGCGGCTTGATTTATGCCGCCGAAACACGGGAGCGTGAGGACCTTGTCGGGCACTATGGCGGCCATTACTTCGAGCCGTACCTGAAGACGGAGGCGATTCATCTGAAGAAAAGGTTCGGCAAGCGAATAGAAGAAATCAAAAACTACGCTTTTTCCGGGACCCTGCTCGATGTGGGATGCGGCGCGGGTTTTTTTGTGAAGTTGGCGAATGATTCGGGGTATGCCGGCGAAGGCTTGGAACTGTCTCCTTTTGCCGCCCAGTATGCCAGCCGGCAACTCGGGTTGCGCGTTTTTCAGGGCAAATTGGCGGAAGCGGGGTTTGCAGACCAATCCTTTGATATCGTCACACTATGGCACATCATCGAGCATGTGCGGGATCCCCGGACGTTCCTCGGTCAAGTTAACAAACTGCTCAAGAATAACGGCTTGTTAGCTCTGGAAATCCCGAATATTCTTACGGTTTATGCGGTGAAAAGGGGAGCGAACCGATAGATGGGATGTCCAAACACTGGAGGACGGATCATAATTATCGGCGCGGGGCCGACAGGCCTCGGAGCGGCCTACCGATTGAATGAGCTCGGGTATGAGAACTGGGCGCTCTACGAGAAAGAAGCCACAATCGGAGGTTTGTCCTCCAGCTTTGTGGACGAGAAGGGATTCACCTGGGATATCGGCGGCCATGTGATGTTCTCGGGCATAGACAAGTTCAACGAACTGGTGGACGTCCTCCTCGGGGATGACTTTGTCAGCCACAATCGAGAGAGCTGGATTCGTATGTCGGGGCGCTGGATTCCCTATCCGTTCCAGAACAACGTCCGCCATCTACCTCGTCAAGCCTTGCTCGATTGTCTGCTGGGACTGATCCGGGCGCAACGGGGCGTTGGACTTGCCGCCAATTTTGAAGACTGGATCTTACAGACCTTCGGTCAGGGCATCGCGGAACATTTCATGCTGCCCTATAACTTCAAAGTCTGGGCGTATCCAGTGCACATGATGGACTATGGCTGGATTGCCGAAAGAGTCAGTGTCGTCGATGTGGAAAGAATCCTTAAGAACGTGGTCATGGATCTCGACGACACGGGATGGGGACCGAACAACCGGTTCAAGTTTCCCCTCCACGGTGGAACGGGCGGACTTTTCCAAAGGTTCGAACCCTTTGTGCGGGAAAATCTGTATCGCAGGGTAAAACCGGTCGGCATCGACATGGACTCCAGGATGATTGCCTTCGACGACGGGAAAACGGAACGCTACGATCACCTGATCAACACCTCTCCACTCGACCAGTTCGTAAAGCTGCTGCGCTCCCGGCGGGAAGACACCGCCCGGCTTCAAGCTCATGCCGAAACGCTGGCGTACAATGGAGTGCACATTATCGGCATCGGCCTGCAAAAGCGGATTGAGGGCAGCAAATGCTGGGTCTATTTCCCGGAGGAGCATATCCCGTTTTATCGACTGACGTATTTTTCACATTATTCGCCTAACAATGTACCCCATGGAGATACCGAAAACTTTAGCTCACTTTCGTGCGAAGTTTCATTCTCTGGATTTAAGCCGGTTCGGGAGGAAGATGTAATTTCCGAAACAATCCGAGGGTTGATTCAGGCCGGCATCATCGCCGAAGAGGACAAAGCCAGCATCCTGAGTACCTGGCACTACAGGGTGGATCACGCTTATCCCATACCCACCATCGAGAGAGACTCAAACTTGCGGGCGATACAAACTGTCCTCGAAAGAAACCATATTCATTCCAGGGGACGATTCGGGGCATGGAAATATGAAACGGGTAATATGGATCATTCCGTGATGATGGGTATGGAAGTTATAAATCACATTCTTTATGAAACACGGGAGCGAATATGGACCCTGTAAGCGCCACTCCTCTCGTCAGCATCGTGATGATAAACTGGAACAGAAAGGAGATCCTGCGGCATGTTCTGACCATGCTTGGCCGGCAGACATATAAGAACCATGAGATTACCATTTGTGATAATCATTCCACCGACGGGGCGCCGGACATGGTTGAGCGGGAGTTCCCCGGCTCGCGGCTGATAAGAGCGGACGCAAATATTGGCATTGCCGGCTACAATGTGGCCTTCGAGCATTCCGCCGGAGAGATCATCGTCATTCTGGATAATGATTCTTTTCTGGAAGACGAGGGGATAGCCAAGATCGTGAAGAAATTCCAAACCTATCCACGACTCGGCGCTCTCGGCTGCAAGGTATACAACTTCTATTCCGGCCGGATCCACCATTGGCATCCCCGTTTCCGCGGGGAGAATGCTCCTCCCGAAGGAATAGATTCACCTCTTTTCAACGGGTGTGCGGCGGCGGCGAGGAGCGGGGTTTTACGCGAGGTGGGGTTTTATCCCGAAGAGTTTTTTCTCTACGAAAATGAGCGCGATCTCTGCACCCGTATTATCAATGCGGGCTACGAGGTCAAGTATTTCACGGATATTTCCGGGTATCACATGGTGGCGGAAGAGGGAAGAAGCAGCGAGCGTTTGGTGTACTATTCAAGACGGAACCGGATATGGTATTTTTGGAAATATCTGCCCGTCCGTGTCGCGCTGTTCAGGACGGCAATAACAGTGGGAGCGAGTATAATCGCGGCCGTCAGAAGTGGAGAAGTGCGCGCGCATCTGCGTCCCCTGGTGGACTCTCTTTGCGCGATGCCACGAATACTAAGACAAAGAACACCTGTTGACAAAGCGAGTGTATCGAAGGTGTTGTATTAACATGGCCCGTATATTGACAATAATTGGAAAATCCTGATGAGCAATAGAAGTAGATTATGGCTTGACCTTGGCAAGGCCGGCAGCCTTATTCCAAATCTCAGATGCCAGCAGGACCACGCAGTGGGATTGCTGAGAACCATACTGCACAATGCCGGAGTGGTGACGGGGCTTGCCTCCACGCGCAATGTGCTTTCGAAAAGCCAGCTTTGCGCGCGGTTCAAAGAGACAGACATCCTGATCATGAGCGTGCTCTCTTTTAATTTTCCCACCGCCGTCCAATGCGCCAGACTTTTCAAGGAGATCAATCCGAAGGGGATCGTGGTTACGGGCGGACTGCATGCGTCCGTTGCACTCGATGAAATGATTTCCGTCAAGGAATTCGACTACATATGCAAGGGTCCAGGGGAGAAGATCATCACCGCTCTCGTATCCGAACCCGAACAGTTCGAAAGGGTGATTGAAGGAAAAGGGGCAAAGTCGATGGCGGATTGGCCTTACATCGATAGAACCCTCTGGCCCAAACCGGCTTTGAAAATCCCTGGATTGCCCAATACCTGGCCCCTTGAAAGGTTTTCCATCGAAAGCCCACCGAGTGCGACCATTCTCACCAGCAGGGTCTGCCCCTGGCAGTGCGCGTTTTGCAATGAAAGCTCCTATATTCCCAACATGACGCGAAGACCCGTTGAAATGGTCATCGAAGAACTCAATATGGTCGACAGGCGGTTCGGGCCGTTCAATTCCGTTATCATTCATGATTCGAACTTTTTCCAAAATCCGGTTTGGCTGAAGGAGTGGATAGAAAAATACCCAAAATCGGCAAATCGCAGGTGGCCCTACTGGGCGGCGGCACGAACGGATATGATACGAAAGTGGCCGGACTTATTTACTGCTCTTCTGAAACAAACAAACTGGAGAACCATTTCACTTGGTTTGGAGTCGGGCAGCGACCGTGTCCTGCGTATTCTAAACAAGGAGTGCAGCGAGGAAGACAACAATTTTGCCATCGATCTCATCAATCGCATGGGAGAAGAAATGTCGGCGAAGGGACAAGCTCCGCCAACCATTTTTGCGAACATTATACTCGCAATCCCAGGTGAATCGGAGGCTGATGCCGGAAAAACGGTCGACATGGTTAACCGGATACACCATGCAAAACCGTCTATTTCCTATTTTGCCCCTTATCCCGGTTCCATTCTCGGTTACCAGATGATTGCCGAAGGCAAGAGTCTCATGACCCTCAAGGATTATCACCGTTACCCCGGCAGGGAGACGGTGCGTGGAATCGATTACAGGTTCTACGCCGAACTGCTGTCAAGCATCCGTGGTTACCGGGGTGCGAGGAGGGGGATCAAGTTTGTAAGAGAAATGTATGATGCCTTCTTCTTGAAAGCATTGGGAGAAATAGGATGAAAGAAGCCAATACGCCCAATTCGATTTACCTTTTCGATATGCTCAACGGCGGGAAGAAGCTCGCGTACGGCAAGAATCCTGAAGATGCTTTGGAGGTACTGAGCCTAAGGCTTACGCCCGAAGAAATGGAACACATAGTACGGACTAAATACCGGAGAATAAAAAGTAAGGATCTCATCAGTCATGTGCACGAGTTAGGTTGATCGCCGTTGTCCAGCGATATCAAAAACATGCCGGACCTGCCCCGGGAACGATTCTTGGACATCGAAACTGGTTTGAGAGAGGACTACATGCGTTTGGTATCAGTGAACTACTGCAATGAGTAGAGTATCTTAGCCTGCCATCTTGGGAACGCCATGTCTGAAATAGTAGACTCAGCCATAAAAAAAGCTACTAAAGGAACCACGCTTATCCTGGCCGGCACTGTCGCAGGTGCATTGCTACTCCTGGTTAACAAAATCCTGATCGTGCGAAATACCACCAAGGAGGAACTCGGGACATATACGCTTGCCGTTGCCATTGTCAGCGTGCTTGCTCTTATCGCTACACTCGGTGTGCATGAGGGTATTGCCAGGTATGTATCCCTGTTCCTCGCCAAGGACAACGCCGGGGAAGCGGACTCCCGGTCCCGGGCCGCAATCCGGATAGCCATTGCCTCCAGCGTCATTGCCGGCTTCACACTTTACTTTGGCTCAGGGTTTTTGAGTTCTTTAGTCTTCAAGAATCCGGCATTGATAATGCCGCTTAAAATCATATCAGTCTCGGTGCCTTTCTTTGTGATGACGCAGATTCTTAATGCCATTTTGAGGGGACATGGGATGATAACCCCCAAGGTATGCTTTATAGATATCGGGATACCCCTTTTTTTTCTTTTTTTGCTTGGCGGAATTTTGCTGTTGAATATGTCGTTCATCAGTATCCTCTATGCCTACCTATTCTCTATTATCTTTGGCTTTATTGCCGTCGGAAGCTATGGATACCGAAACATAGGACTGAACCCTTTCCGTTTGCGGAACGCTCGGCGCCAAGGCGAATTGCTGCTTTTTTCGCTTCCCTTGCTGATCGGCATTGTCATGGCGATGATTATGAAATGGATGGGTATCCTGATGCTTGGCGGGTGTGCAGGTCCAAAGGCGGTGGGCGTCTACGAGGTGAGTAGTTCATTGTCCCTTCTGATGATGATTCCCCTTGCCGCACTCGAGTACGCATTCTTGCCTGTCGCGGGCACACTTCATGGCCGGGGGCAGTCCGAAGAACTAAAAAGAACTTACCAGGTGCTCGCAAAATTGGTATTTTCCGCCACAGTCCCGATATTTTTCACCCTCTTTCTATTCCCCGAGGCGGTGATCACGACTCTATTCGGCGAGCGGTTCAACGATGCCGCTCCAGCGTTGCGCGTCCTGTCATGTGGTTTTCTGTTTCATTCATTATGGGGGCCGAACGGAATTCTAATGGTTGTGATCGGGATGCCGAAGGAAATCTCATCCGTCAGCATTTTCGGGGCCGTTTTGAATATCGTTCTGAACTGCATCCTGATTCAATTCTATGAATTGGGAATCATGGGGGCTGCAATCGCGATTGCCGGAACTTACGTTGGACTCAATATTGTCGTGTCGACGGTTATTTACCGGAAAGCAGGGATCCAACCGTTCACTGCGGCCTATCTCAAATCGATAATGAGCGCGGTTTTCTGCATGTCATTTATACTCATTCTTCGTGATTACCTGCCGCGTTATGTTTGGCTTATTCCCTTTTATTTGCTGCTCTTTATTCTTGGGTATGGCTTTGCCCTGCTGATAACCAGGAGCATGGATATCGAGGAGATCACCATTATCAAGGGCATAATCGCAAGAATCAAGGCAAACGGGAGTCCGTTAAGAGGCCGAAATCATGTCTAAGATCTCGATAGCTCTCTGCACATTCAATGGATCGAAGTACCTGCGGGATCAACTGAATAGTTTTGCCCGCCAAACGAGACTGCCGGATGAGCTGATTATCTGCGATGACGGTTCATCCGATAATACCACTGACATCGTGGATAAATTTTCGAAGAATGTATCTTTTGCATCAAAACTCGTTATCAACGATAAAACACTGGGACCGACGAAGAATTTCGAAAAGGCCATTGGATTATGTACAGGTGATTTGATCGCCTTATCTGACCAGGATGATGTATGGTATCCACAAAAGCTGGAAAAATATCAAGAAATCTTTGATCGGAGACAGGATATCGGGGCTGTATTTAGTAATGCCGAAGTCGTCGATGAGTCCTTAAGCTCTTTGGGATACGATATGTGGCAAAAAAGCAATTTCACCTCCAAAGAACAAGAGCGAATAAAGGGGAATGATGCAATGTCCGTCCTCTTGAAGCACTATATTGTAACCGGTTCAACCTTAATCTTTAGAGCTGATTTTAGATCTGCCATTCTGCCCATACCGGCCTTATGGTTTCATGACGCATGGATTGCCTTATTGTTGGCATCATTATCAAATATTACTTGCATCAGTGAATCTATGATGAAGTACCGGCAGCACTCGATGAATCAATTGGGTGGAGTTCGAAAAAACATTATAAGACAGATATTGGGCGCAGTTCAAATCAATAGGGATGAATACTACATACTGGAAATGGAACGGTATCGAGCACTTCATAATCGTCTTCTCGATATGAGCGGCCTCCTGAATAATTTGGATCTCATTGATATGCTGAAGGGTAAGATCAAACATATGCAAATGCGCCAGCACATGCCAAAAAATCGACTTCTCCGCATCCCACTTGTTGCCGCCGAGTTAATGAAATCAAATTATGGCCGTTACGCAAGAAACTGGGGAAGTGTGGCAATGGATCTATTGCTTAAATGATTCTTGACTCTTCTCAAACAAATCTGCTGTGCCATTTTTTGTGAGGGGTGACAAAAATTGTCAGTGAGGCAGCATTCAATGACATGCGCGAAGCCTGGTCATTGTCCCCCATAACAGCTCGGCGCACCGAGAACCAAGTCTCAGAGCCTGTTCAAATGATTCCACAGAAAAATTTGGAATCAGGCATCACTTTTGCTCAACCAATCTCACAGTCCCGATGAAGAAAATAATAATGCTAAAGAACGAGGGGCCGTTGACGATAATTAATTACGTAAGATGAAATGAGAACCGCGCAAGGGAGCATCACTCAGCGATACCCCGTTAGAGGGAGGATGACGCCATGTTTATAAGAATGAATGAAGATAAAGGTTTTACACTGGTGGAATTGATGATCGTCGTTGCGATAATCGGGATCCTGGCTGCAGTCGCGGTCCCATACTATCAAAGGTATATTCAGAAATCGCGCCTGACCAGCATGGTTTTCCCCGGGGTTCATGTAATCGAAAACAACCTGGCGACTTACTTCGCCTTTCAGCCGACCTTCCCGTTTCCAACAGGCGCGACCTTCAATACTCTTGTCGGCGACGCTAATACCAAATATTTTACTGCGTCCCCTTCAGGCGCTACTGTGAACTTCACTATCAGGGCCCCGGCGGTCACCAGTCCTCTCTATTCCCTGGGCGGCCAGACTTTGATCGCACATCCGCTCACGGTGGCGGGCAAGATCATCGGGTGGCAGCTTAGCGGCTCCCTTGCATTAAGCCTTGGTTTGGCAAACGAACATTAGTCCAATACCAACAAAAACGAGCCTCCCCCTTCCCCTTTCAGACAAATCTCGATCGGCATTTCCGTTTATCGTCACACCAAATGACAAAAATTGTCAGTTTGGGCAGTGATTGACGTCATGCAGCACCCCCCCATCGCCCGCTTTATCCGAGCGAACCATTTGCAATCGCTATCCCGAGCCGATTTACCTCGATTCGACAATAAATTCTAGAAAAGCAGGAATCGAGGCATCAATTTTGCTCAACCAATTTCACAACGCAATGGGAAACAATGGGAAAAAAAGACTAAAGAGACAGGAGGCGATTGACGATAGTTCCATATGAACGGTGGAAACTCCAATCAAAAAATATGAATCGTAAAAAACCAAAAACCAAGAAGGAGAAGACTATGTTTATCAAGATGAGGGAGAGCAAAGGTTTTACACTGGTGGAATTGATGATCGTCGTTGCAATCATTGGCATCCTGGCTGCCGTCGCGGTCCCGTACTATCAAAGGTATATTCAGAAATCACGGTTGACCAGCATGGTTTGGCCCGGAGTACACGCAATCGAAACCAACCTTGCAGCCTATTACAGCCTTAACCAGACCTTTCCAACAGCGGCGGCGACCTTGGTTTCCGTCTTTTCTGACGCCAACACCAAGTATTTTACTCCAACCATGTCCGCTGCCTCTACCCTGAACATCGCTCTCGTAGGTGGCGCCGGTCCGCTCCAGGCCCTCGGGACGCAGGCTTTGGTCGCACATCCTGTTACGGCCAGCGGCAAGATTGCATATTGGCAGTATACCGGCGCACTTGCCACGAACATGGGGCTGGCGGGGCCACAATAATATACTGCAAACAACGACCGCGCAAAGAATGCCGGTGTAATGCCGGCATTCTTTTCATTTTTCTTTTTTTCGGTTTTTCCAACCAGCGGTGGTACCGGCAATGGAACCAGGGACAGGTGCACGAGCGAAAAAAGCGCTGCCTTATCTTCTCGCCTTCTTCATCGTTTTGATGATTTTTTCCGCTTACTCGAACACCTTCACCTCGCCGCCTTACCTCGATGATTTTCATTCATTCGTATATGAAAAAGCTCTCTACCTGGACTCCATATCATTCTCGAAGATTCTTTCGCTTTCTCAGTCAAAGTTCGGCTTAACGCGGTTTCTCCCCGTAATCTCGCTGGCGCTCAATCACTCTCTGGGGCATAGCAGCCTTATCTATTTTCATGCCGTAAATCTTCTTATCCACATGCTTACGTTCTTTGCAGTCTTTTGGCTCGTCAGGCAGCTTCTGGCAGCGGGGAAAAACAGGCATCGGGATGAAATCCCCCGTGAGACTGAGAACCTTTTCGAGGGCCTTTTCCCGCTGTGCGTCGCCGCCATATGGGCTTTAAGCCCTCTTCAGACAAGCGCCGTGACCTACCTCGTGCAGCGCATGGCTTCCATGCAGGCGCTCTTCTTTACCCTGAGCGCGGCGTGCTTCATAAAGGCTCGCCTTCTTTCCGGGAAAAAGACGCGGAGCGCCATCCTTTTCTACTTTCTTTGCACGTTTGCCGCTGTCTGCAGCTTCCTTTCAAAAGAAAATTCGGCGGTCCTGCCGGTTGCGCTGGCCTTGACCGATATCTGGTTTTTCGATTCCGACTGGCTGAAAAAAGCCCGGGTCCTGTGCCGGAAAACCGGCTGGAAAGTCCGCATTGCAGCCGTTGCGGCGCTGCTTTCATCCTTCTTTTACGCCTTCGCGGTGGTACTGCCTAAACTTCTGAGCGGATACGCAATCAGGGATTTCAACCTGGTGGAGCGGCTGCTCACGGAAGGAAGGATAGTCGTATGGTACATGTCTCTCCTGCTGTGGCCCGACCCGGCTCGGCTCTCGATGGATCATGACCTGCAAATTTCCACTTCGCTTTTTAGCCCTCTTACGACTTTTCCGGCGCTGCTGATGGTCGGCGCCCTCATTTTCCTCGCCCTAAGGTTCCGAAGGCGGTTTCCCGTGATCACATTCGGGATTGCCTGGTTCTTTTTGAACCTGGTAATCGAATCGACCATCATTCCCCTGGAACTGGTCTTCGAACACAGGCTCTACCTGCCCTCGATAGGTTTTTATCTCTCGGTGGCGGCGCTTTTTGCGATCCTTTTCCGGCAGGCCGCGAGCCGGCTTTCCGAATCCGAATTCTCAAAGGCCGCCTGCTCATTGCTTCTTATTGGCGCCGCCTGCCTTGCCCTTCTGACATTTTTTCGGAACGGCGATTGGGAAAACAAGATCACAATCCATTACGATACCGTAACAAAGGCGCCCAACAGCGCTCGGGCATGGGCCGATTATGCCAACACCCTTTGCGAGGCCGGCCGGTACGAGGAAGCTGTCAAATATGCCGAGAAATCAATCGAACTCGGCAGAAAGGGGCGCGAGGCCGATGCCCTGGCCCAAAACGCCATGACCGTAGCCCTCATGAAACTTGCGAAAACAGACGAAGCGATCGAACGCGGCGAAGAGTTTCTAAGGACCAGGGCAAGTGACGTCGAAGCAAGCAACCTTCCGCATATATGTCTGAACGTAGCCCAGTGCTACATTAACGGAAAGAAACCCATAGAGGCATACAGGTTGGCACTCGAGGCGCTCAAGTACGTGCAGCAGACCGATAATTCCTCTTACAAGAAGACTCTGGTTGAAGTGGCCTTGCTGGCAATATTTTCCAAGTTTGGCCCCCGGGAGGTCGATCCCGGCTATGAGGGCGCCCCCGATCCGGAGGACCTGCCGACGGCAATGCAAGTGGCCATGGTATTCAAAAAACATGGCGAAGATCAGTATGCCCGTGAGATAATCGATCGTGAATACGCAAATGCCCCCGGTGATCCACGCCTGAGAGCAGCCTTTGAAGATCTACAGAAAGAAGAAGCCCAAAACTGCGCGCAAAAGGAAAAATGGGACTTCCAAAAATATGTGCGAAATCCTTTCTCCAGATTCAATTTGGACATGGCGGCGGCATACCTGGTGCAACTGAAACAATTGCCGAAGTTTTTCCAGGACCTTGGAGAGAGGCGACTGGACGCGGCCCTGGAAATTTCTCCCGACTCCCGTGATGCCCAGTTGCTCAAAGGATGGTACTTCTATAACAGGGACGATGCGGAACACGCCGTGCAAGCGGCTCAAAGAGCCATCCAGGGCGACCTGGAAAACTCGAACACATGGCTGGCGCTCGGCTTCTTTTTAGCCAAAGCGGGAGATAGTGAAGGGGCTGTTGCGGCTTTCGAAAAAGTAATCGAGCTTTATCCGGGTTATTCGAGGCGAGATATTGTGGAAGAGTTCTGCAGGCAATTGAGAGGGGGGAAATCAATCGAATCCGCTTCGAACCGGTAATGAAAAGCCAAATCGTTCTCGAAATTATTCCATCTCAATGAAGAATAGAGTATTAAGATATCTTGAGGGGTTTTTTGTCGAAACAGACCGGGGGGATCATGAAAGCGCGTCATGGAAAGAGAACAACTGCGCGCCGTCTTTTTCCGACTTTCGTCCTGCTGCTTGCATTGGCGGTGTGGACCTCCTCCACTTTAGCAGATGAACAGGCCGAACCCGCTCAAAAGAGCGGGGAGCAAACGGCCGTTCAGCCATCCCAGTCCCCGGGCTCTCCGGGCGAGGCGCAACAGGCCAAAGCAGCGCAGGAACCCGTTGCGCCGCAACTACCCGATGCGGCGGCCCCCCAACCTGAAGCGGCCGGCACAAGCTATCCCCCGGAATATGTCCCCCTGATACAGAAAACGACCGCCGCCCTGATGAGCGCCAGCTTCACTTTTTACCCGATAAAAGCGATTGACCCCTTTGTACCTTTCATTGAGCCGGAGACGAACTCCCCGCTCCGTTTGCCAGAAGAGGAGGATGATTCAAGAGCCGGGAGTGATCGGCCGCCCCTTACGCCTTTGCAAAAAATGACCCTTAGCGAAATAGAAAGAGGACTCAAGGCGATTAGCTGGGGTGAACTGGGCAAGAGGGCGGTTATCGAGGATTCCACAGGCAGAGGATATATTGTTACCGTAGGGACGCCGGCGGGAGAGCGCAGCGGGGTGATCACACAAATCTTTAACGATCATCTTGTAATTCATCAGGAAATCTGGGACAGGAAAGCAAAAAAGAGAGTCCCGCAGGATTTCACCATTAAGCTGTCCAAGAAAACGGATAACCAGTAAATCTCATGATATCTCCATGCCCCTCGAGTTTTGATTCATCCCATGAAATGGAAAATTTGCGGGGCAGGTATTCAGGGGATCACTTTTTGCCCACTACGAGCGAGACCAGCAGCATCACCGCGCCCGTCGAAATGGCGGAGTCCGCCACATTGAAGGCCGGCCAGTGCCATCTTCCCACGTAGACATCAAGAAAGTCGATCACTTCTTGTAATCGAACGCGGTCGATCAGATTGCCGATGGCCCCGCCGGCAATACATATGTATGCGATTCGGGTCCAGTTGTCCCGTTTGCCGACTTTACCGTAAGCATAAGCGATTGCGGCGATCACTATGATGGCAAGTCCCATGAAAACGTATTGCCGCCAGGGATATCCCGACCCTGCGAAAAGGCTGAAAGCCCCACCCTTATTGTGAACATGGACCAAATTCAGGAGACCGGGAATTATGGGCGTCCCGGTGTTCAGCGGAATTGCCCGCACCAGCAGGTATTTTGTCACCTGGTCGAGAGCGACCAGAATTCCTGCGAGGATGAAAAATGGAATTCTTCCATCGATTTTCAATTTGGCCATCTCAAATTCCCTAATAGTACTCGACTTGCCGGGCTTCCCAAGGCTCAGCCCAATCCACAGCTTCACTCTACCCAACACGATGGGGTCGCCGCCCCGCTTCCTCTATATAGACCGGGGTCATATGTATCACTCGTCCAAAGACATAGGTAGCACTTTTTGCGATGATGATTTATTTTCAATAGAATCATTTCACGAACAAACAGGGTGATGTTTTCTGATTTATCCATAATGTAGACAGGAGGAGAATATGAGAGGAATCGTCAAAGGTGCGCTGCTTTCGGCCCTGATTCTGGGCGTAGCTCTGGTGGGATGCTCCCGGGAAATCGCCGAAGTGCAAGTTAAACAGGCCACGGCCGTCATGAACCCCACCGAGGGCAGTAAGGTGCGAGGGGTCGTCAGCTTCGCCAAAGATGGCAACGGGGTTCGGATCACCGCAAGCATCGAGGGACTGTCGCCAGGTCCGCACGGGTTTCACATTCATGAGTTCGGAGACTGCAGCTCCCCCGAGGCCAATTCAGCCGGCGGCCACTTCAATCCCTCTGATATGCCCCACGCCGGTCCCAAGGCCGAGAAACGCCACATTGGCGACCTTGGCAACCTGGAAGCCGACAAGAGCGGCTTGGCCAGGCTCGAATGGACCGATAACATTTTGAGCCTCGAAGGGCCGAAATCGATCATTGGCCGTTCGGTAATCGTTCACGCCCAGGCCGACGATTTCAAAACCCAACCCACAGGCGGGTCAGGCGCGCGAGTAGCTTGCGGCGTGATTGGGCTCGTGAAGTAATTTCGGTTCAGACGAGTTGAATCTTTGCCGGGATTTCGGTCAGGGTTTGATGGTCAGATGATATGAAACGGGCTGGTCCCCCCAGTGCGCATACACCCGGGTAAGACCAAAAGAATTTATCCGGGGGGGGGGGACCAGTCCATGAGAAGAATAGCTTACGCCGGCGCCGATTACCACATCAGCACACTTTCGATGGCAGTTTTAGCCGAAGGGGTTATCACTGCGATGTCATAACACCCTCCTCGATCCCCCAAAAGCCTGGAGACCGCAGGAAAAATGATTCTCGGGATGCCCGCAACCTTGCTTACGATTACCGCTTTTAGACCGCCTTGCCGATGTCGTTGTGCAGTTGGTTAAACAGTCGAAAATTGAAAAACTTGCGGTCGAACAAAAAATTCTCCCCCGAGAGCGCAAGTTTTTCTGATTTGAATTGTTTAACCAGTAGATGGGGAAAATGATTCTCCGGTTTCGTGGAGTTTGCAGAGCTGGATGTCCGGCAAAGGCTGCTCGAACACGCAGGAGAAAGATGGACGCTTTAGGCGCAGGGGAAGATGCGGCTCAAAAACCAGGGAGGCGGTATCGATGTCACCGGATGGCGGGGCGAAAGTGCTTGAAGGCGGGGAACTTGCCCCTGAAGCGAGTGCAGGCGGCAAGAAGACCGGGAACCTTTACAATAAGATGGAGTGGGCTGGTGCGTTCGGCGACGTTGGCACATTGATTCCTTTCGTGGTTGCTTACATTACGATTGTGAAAGTGGAACCTCTCGGGCTCCTGTTCATGTTTGGCATTTGCTTACTGGCTGCGGGATTCTATTACAGAACACCACTCCCCGTTCAACCCATGAAGGCCATCGGCGCTGCAGCCATCGCGGGGGGGATAAGTCCGGCGGCACTTTTCGGGTCGGGACTCACCACAGGGCTTTTCTGGCTGGTTGCCGGCGCTACAGGGGCGATCAGCCCGATAGCCAGGCTGGCGACCAAACCGGTTGTGCGCGGCATCATGCTGGGGCTGGGTCTTTCTTTTATGGTGGATGGGGTTCACCGCATGCTGACGGCACCCGTCCTGGCCGGTATCGCTCTTGTCGCCACCTATCTTCTTCTGACAAACCCCAAAGTCCCCGCAATGTTTGTGCTCTTGCTCATCGGGGTTGGGTCAGCGGTTATCGTGAACCCTGAAATACTGCCGGAGCTTGCTAAAATCCATATTGGCTTCAAGCTGCCTGCCTTCAGTCTCCCCATGATTACCTGGAACGATCTGGTTGCAGGCACATTGCTGTTCACCATCCCCCAAATCCCATTGACCCTTGGAAACGCGGTGATTGCAATCGTTGCCGAGAATAACGAACTGTTCCCCGACAGGCAGGTAACCGAGAGGAAGATCGCTCTTTCTCAGGGCATCATGAACCTGGTTTCGCCCCTTTTTGGCGGCATCCCCATGTGTCACGGAGCCGGCGGGATGGCCGGTCATGTGCGATTCGGGGCAAGGACGGGAGGTGCTCTGGTTATACTGGGAAGCCTTCTCGTTTTCATTGCCCTGTTTTTCAGCGACTCTGTCGCGATCATCTTTAGAATTTTCCCCAACGCCATTCTTGGCGTGATTTTGTTTTTCGCGGGATCGGAACTGGCTATAGTAGTAAAAGACATTGGAGACAAAAAACCCGATTTTTATGTAATGCTCATAGTAGCCGCCTTCGCAATGTGGAACATGGGGGCGGCCTTTCTGGCGGGGGTGATCCTGGATAATTCGTTGAGGCGGGGCTGGATAAAGATTTGAAAACAAACTGCGTTATCTGATGATGAAAAAGGATACCTGATCTGGACAGTACGGACAGAATTGATCCGATGATCGATATGGAATACAAGCTGATCGAAGCCGTTGGAACCGGCGATACCCTGGCGTTCGAGACGCTCATCAAAAGATACCGGAACTCTGTTTTGAATTTCATTTATAAATACGTTGGTGACCGATTCAGTGCGGAAGACCTGGCGCAGGAGGTTTTTTTGCGGGTTTATAGCTCAGCCGCAGAGTTTGAACCCAGGGGCAAAGTATCCACCTGGATTTTCAAGATTGCTTACAACCTCTCGGCAAACGAGATTTTGCGGAGAAACAGACTGTGTCTGCTTGCCGATGCTGTTGAAGAGAAGGGGATTGAACTTGGAGCGCCAAACTCTTTCGAAGGGGACGAGCTGAAAGAGACATTGATGGAATGTATTCAGCGCCTTCCGGAAAAGCAGAAGGCGGCCCTGCTTCTGAGGGCAAATGAGGAGCTTTCCTACTCGGAAATCAGCAATGTTCTTTCCACCTCGGTTTCGAGCGTGGAGTCGCTGCTATTTCGCGCCCGCGAAAATCTGAGGAAGATGCTCAAGGAAAAATTGGAGGACGAAAGTGGATCACGATGAAATTCGGACCAATTTATCTGCCTACAAGGATGGCGAATTGAAGGAGAGTCTCAGAGACCAAATTTCGCGCCACCTTAAGGTGTGTGATGCCTGCCGTGAGGAATTGCGGGAACTGGACCAAATCGATTCTTTAGTTCGGGGGTTGCCCGAGATTACCGCCTCGGAAACTTTCACCTCCCAAATCATTGCCAGGACTCAGGCTGCAAAGGCTCCCGGCTATCGGCAATTGAGCCTGCCCCGGAGAATTCTGGATAGGTGTTTGCTCCTGGCGGATTTGGTTTTCGAGTTATTTCCCGGATATGGATTTGAAAGGACCGGGTCGCTCGATGAATTTGGAGATTTTCCGCCCCTCTCACTCAGTCATGCTTACTTTCAACTTATTGGCGAGTAAAAGTGAGGACAGATATGGGTTCAGGGTGTTTTCTCCTTGGTTTTGCGACAGCTCTCGCCATCGTTATAGTCTTTATCCTCGTGTCTTATTACTATCTAAAGCGCACGAGGTGGAAAAACTCGAATATTAAAGGTTATCTGGACCTGATACCCGATCTTTCAGATGAGCAACGGTTGAAGGTTCAAAGCATTCGACAGACTTTCCTGCCCGGAGTTGAAAGAATCAGACAAGACCTCTGCCGGCTCAGAATCGCCCTGGCGAAGGCGCTGTTTTCAGAGCCAATCGACAGGGGCAAAGTGCATTCTATCGCACAGGAAATTTTGAAGTGTCAGTCGCAACTCGAACAGGAAGTCTGCGATCATATAATAGAGGAAAAAGAACTGCTAAGCCCGAGACAGCAAAAGAAATTCTTCGATATTATACTCGATCAGTTTGCCCACGGCGGATTGGGGGTGCATGATGTTAAGCCGCGAGGAAAATCTTAGCGATCCACTGTTCGTCCATGATTCAACAAAGCTGCATAGCCGAGCAGTTCCGCATGAATACCGGCGATAGAACTCAGTTTCTCGCTCAGCTCTCCGAGGCTCTTTTCAACGTTGATTTTGCCTGCCTGGTGCAGGGCCAAGGCCTTTTGAAATGAGATGCGGATTCCCGCGAGTGTAGAATCTATCTTTTCATTCAATGAGTTCTGGAAATCCTTCATGGTCTTGGTTATGCGGTTGACCAGATCATAGCGCACCCTTCCGCAGTGCCGGTCC
>JBEKXG010000004.1:0-27838 GCA_049512295.1 Syntrophobacteraceae bacterium | reverse complement strand
ACGGTAAAATCCACTGTGCTGGCAAATGGCTTCCCGGGTGGCCTCGTGGAGATCATTGGCGACCATTTCATGGGCGAGTTCCGCGAAGGCGACCTCCGGGCGCCAGCCGAGCTTTTCCCTGGCCTTGGCCGGATCGCCCAGGAGGGTCTCCACCTCCGTCGGGCGGAAATAGCGGGGATCGACCTCTACGAGAACGGCGCCTGGCTGAAAGGGCGGGACTTTACAGTGAGGCGAGACCTTTTCGAGCAGGCGAGCGGAGCGCTGACTCCTCACGACACCTTGTTCCGAGGCGCCTTTCCCCTTCCAATCCAGCTCGATTCCCACTTCTTTAAAGGCCAGCTCGCAAAACTGTCTTACCGAATATTGTTCGCCAGTAGCGATGACGTAATCATCGGGATCGGATTGCTGCAAGATCAGCCATTGGGCCTTGACGTAGTCGCGGGCATGCCCCCAATCTCTTAAGGCGTCCAGGTTTCCGAGGTAAAGCTTATCCTGAAGTCCCATGGCAATTCGAGCGGCAGCACGGGTGACCTTTCTGGTAACGAAAGTTTCCCCTCGGATTGGCGATTCGTGGTTGAAGAGAATCCCGTTACAGGCAAAAAAGTCGTAGGCCTCACGGTAGTTTACGGTTATCCAGTAGGCATAGAGCTTGGCCACGGCATAGGGCGAGCGCGGATAAAAAGGCGTGCGTTCAGTTTGCGGGGTTTCCTGCACTTTGCCGTAGAGTTCCGAAGTCGATGCCTGATAAAAGCGGGTCATCGGGCCCAGCCCCAGGATTCGAATAGCCTCCAACAACCTCAGGGTTCCCAAAGCGTCGACGTCAGCGGTGTACTCAGGCAACTCGAACGATACCTGTACATGGCTTTGCGCAGCCAGGTTGTAAACTTCATCGGGCTGAACCTCCTGGATAATGCGGATGAGATTTGTGGAGTCACTGAGATCGCCATAATGGAGCGTAAACCGACGGTTGTCCACGTGCGGATCTTCGTAAAGGTGATCGACTCTCTGTGTATTGAAAAGCGATGCTCGCCGCTTTATTCCATGAACCGTGTAACCCATTTCAAGGAGGAACTCGGCAAGATAGGCTCCATCCTGCCCGGTGATGCCGGTGATGAGGGCGGTTTTGGTGGATTCTCTGGGGGCTTGCGCCATTTCGGATTCTCTCATATTGCCTTTTTCGGTTCAGAGTAGTTCGTAATCTTAGACAGGTAATCCGCATAAGCCAGACGGATACCCTGGTCGAGGCCGATAGAATGCTTCCAGCCAATACGGTTTATCTTTCCTACGTCGAGAAGTTTGCGAGGAGTGCCGTCGGGCTTGGAGGCATCCCATTGGATGGGTCCGTCAAAACCCGCAATGCGCGCGACCTCGCCTGCCAGCTCGCGTATGGTAATGTCATCCCCGCACCCGATGTTAATAAGGTGCTCAGAGCCAGTGAAATGAGATACGGAATTATCAAAAAGCTGCTCCAATTTTCCCATAAGAAACACACACGCATCGGCGAGATCATCGGCGTACAGAAATTCGCGCCTTGGAGACCCGGTACCCCAAAGCTTTACGGCTGGGCCTGCTTCGATGCCGCCTCCCCGGGGCATAAAGCTCTCTGGAACAGTATGGCTATGGAAGCTTGAGATTGCAGCAAGGTTAGCGGCAAAATCAGCAGGAATTCGCCCATATACCGCCTCGTTTCGAGTTATGGCCTCCCAGTCTCCCGCAGCCGCACTCTTCGCCAAATGAAATTTGCGAATAAATGCCGGAAGCACGTGAGAGTTTTCTAAGTCGTAGCTGTCATTTGGGCCGTAAAGGTTTGTGGGCATTACACTTAGGAAGTGAGCGCCATACTGCCGATTATAGGCCGCACAAAGCTCGATTCCGGCAATCTTTGCTATAGCGTAGGCTTCATTAGTGGGCTCAAGCGGTCCCGTGAGAAGATATTCTTCCCTCAAGGGCTGAGGCGCAAGTTTGGGATATATGCAGGAGCTGCCCAGAAAGAGCAGCCCCTTTGTACCATGGCGCCAAGCGGCTTCGATAACATTTATCTGAATCTTGATGTTTCGAAGCAGGAACTCTACAGGATAGGTGCTGTTGGCAAGAATTCCGCCCACTTTGGCTGCGGCAAGGAATACGTATTCAGGCCTCTGTGCGGCAAAAAAATCGCTGACAAGCAGCGAATCTTCCAAGTCGAGTTCAGAATGGGTCCTGACGATGATATTGGAATGTCCGCTGATCCCCAGACGCCTGGTCAGGGCCGATCCGACCAGACCTTGATGCCCTGCTACGTAAATTCTGGAAATAATGTCCATTCGTCCAACTGGAAGAGATGTGATGATGAATTCACTGACTTGTTATGGCTGTTACACTTGCATCAGTGATGAGCCCGGGGAGACTTCACCAACTTCGATACCGGGTTGCTTTGATGCCCCGCAACGCAGCTCAAGTCAACTTCTTCGGTGTATCGCTCGTTTTGTTTTCAGTCGAGTCATTGTAGCTTTTGTAGTACCTGTGATAATATTTGTAATAGCCATAGTATGCGCCATACCCTAAACGGTCCTTCTTCACCATCGTCAGGATGCCTCCCAGGATTTGGGAATGGTTCTGCGCAAGCATCTGGACGGCCAGCCTGGCGGCTTCCCTGGTGGTGCTGTGGTGCTTGAACACGAGCACCACTCCGTCCGACATGGCCGAAAGCGTGCGGGCATCCGCAAAGCCGATTACGGGCGGTGAGTCGATCACGATGTGCTGGAAATCCTGCCGAAGGATGTCGAGCATTCTGGTGAAGGCCGTCGAGGAGATGAGGTCGTTGGGGTTTGGGGGAGTTGGGCCTGCGGGCATGAAATACAGGTTCGGGACTTCCGTCGGTTTCGTAATCTCTTCAAGTGCAGCGCCCCCGGTCAGGTAGTTGGTCAGGCCGCGCCTGTTCGATACTTTGAATACCTTGTGCAGCCTGGGCTTCCTCAGGTCGCAGTCGATGAGAAGGCACTTGCGTGCACCTGCGCTTAAACTTATGGCGATGTTCGAAGTGCTCGTCGTTTTGCCCTCCATGGGATTGCAACTGGTGACAACGATCACCTGCGGCGGCGATGTAGAGGACGAGAGCATGATAGCCGACCGAATGTGAGATACTGCCTCACTGATCTGGGACCTCGGCTGGAAATGGGTGATGGTTTCCACGCCCGGAGAACCTACCGGGACCGCACCGTTTTCAGCCATGGGAATCATGCCGAGGCTCGGAATCCGGCTGATTTTCTCGAGTTCTTCAACCGTCTTTATAGAGCTGTCCAGATATTCGAGGAAAAAGGCGATCCCAATGCCCATCATGGAACCGAGGATCACGGCAAACGCAAGATACTTCGCCGGCTTGGGCATAATGGGCTTGTAGGGGAGTTCGGCGGCGGTAATTACCGCGATATTGCCGGGCACCATCGTAGCAGCCACAGCGGCGTCCTTCATGCGGCCGAGCAATCCTTCATAAAGGGCCTGATTTGTTTGCAGGTCCCGTTTCAACATGTGGAAATCGACGAGACCGTTCTCCATGTCGACCATCTTGGCTTTCGCACTGTCGAATTCCTGTTTCAACAGGTTTTCGGCCTTCAACGCGGCCTCGTAGTCCGCCTTGACGCTGGTTTCCAGGCGCCTGACTTCCTTGTTGAGCTTATCGCCTATTTCCCTGGCCGTGGCAGCAGTGATTTTGCGGTCCGGAAATTTGGCGCCGAACACTTGACTCGATCCGGATTCCTGGCCCTGGAGTCCGATGAGTTGTTGCCTCAATAGCTGGACCAAAGGATTATTGGTGATTACCGGCGCGTCGGCGCCCTTTTCCGTTATCTGCTTATAAAGAGCTTCCTTCGCTGCCCTGTCCGACTGGCATGTTGTCAAAAGTTGGCCGACTTGGACGTATTTCTGGAGGACAACGTTCATTTGGACGGTCTTGTCAGTGTCAATGTCTATGCCGAGGAAGTCACCTTTTTGCCCCTCGGCGATAGCATTCTGCTCCGATATTTCCAGTTTCTTGCCCAGGCGGACGAGTTCCCCGTCCAGCCAGTCTCTCAACATCGCAAAAGACTGCTGCCGTGTATTCATGCACACCTTGAGATATTCGCCTTGAATTGCCTCCGGGACCTTTTGCGCAAGCGCTTTGTCCGTGGAGTAGAATATTACGTCAACCAGGTAAGAGTTTTTGACGGGTTTTATTTTGAGTCGACTCAGAAGATTCGCCGCGTATTTTTGCCGGATAACTTCCGGAGGATCGTCCGGATTTGTCTTTATCAGATTCTGATAGGAAGGATGTTGCTGGAGATTGAGCCTATCGATGAGGGCGTATGCGATGGTGGGAGATTCCAGGATACTGTACTGGGTCTTATAAAACCTGTCCAGGTCGCTCGATCCCGCCATTTGCCCAAGGGGGTCCATGGCGCTGCCGTTGGTAAGAAGACTCGAACCTTTATCCTGGGTAATCTGAAGGGTGATTTTCCCTTCCCAGACCGGGGTCATATACAGGATTACCAGGATCGCAGGGATAATGACTCCGGCCGCTACTCCCAGAACCCACCACTTGCGCTTTCTCAATGTGTACCAGTAGTCGCGCAAATGGACAGCCTCTTCATACTCCTCCGGATAATAGGTCACGGTGCTCGAAGGGATGGGCGCCGCAGCGGCAGCTATGATATCGGTCCTGTTGTGGTTGTTGTTGTCATTTTGCATTGCTCGAATCCTATGAGTGTTTTCATCGAACTGACCGGTCACCCTTGCCGGGGGATTTTTCGCCGGAATAATTGTCCTAAAGCGCACCGCCCATGGACATGCCTACGCTCCCGGGCAAGAGCATCTTGAAATCGTAGAGAAACCGCCGGACTTTGCTCTCGTGCACGTAGACGATATCGTTCGGCTGCAAGGCTATGTCTTCCTGGTGGCCTTTCAGGACCTGCCCGAGGTCCAGGGGAATTATCTGCCGCTGGCCTTTATCATCGACTCGCAGAACGGTCACATAATCAGACGCAAGTTGGATTTGCTGGCCCTGGGATTGGGTTATCGCCCTGGTAACCGTCATGTTGTCCTGCAAAAGCACGTTGCCCGGCTTTGTAACAGAGCCAATGACATAGGCGCTCCGGGCGAACGGAACAAAAACTACGTCTCCGTTCCGGATCTGAACGTTCAGCTCGACTTCGTCCTTCAATAGCAAGCGGGTCAAATCCACTACAATGGTGTCGCCGTTGAAGCCCTGCTGTTGAGGCGCTTGCGCGGAGTCCTGCGAAGCCTCGCGCGGCCTCATGATGTGAACCACGTCTCCGGCCGCTGTAGAGAGCCCGCCCGCCATGCCGAGCACCTCCATGAGGGTGCGCGGACCGATCAGCGGGTAGTAATCCGGTTTGTTTACCGCCCCGCTGACCGCCACCCTCTGGTTCCTGTATTCCTGAACGGTAACCATGATCTGCGGGTTCGTGAGATAGCCCTCGTCCCGGTAAAGACCGGTCAGCTTTTGCGCTATTCCTGTCGGAGTCAGGCCGGCCACCTTGACGTTACCGACCAGGAGCATCCTGATTTCGCCCTGGCCGTTCACGCGCGCAAGCGCACTGAGTTTGTCCGAATCCAGGAAAGTGACCTGGAGAGCGTCCTCGGGCCCGACCGTATAGTCCTGGAAAGACTTCATCGGCAGCGCGGCCGACATTTTCAGCAACCGCTCCTGCAACTGCGCCTGCCGCGCCTGGGGGTCCGGCGCATTCACTACCTGCGCAACCGGTGTAGCCGGGTACCGGCCGGCTCGAATTTCCGTGACAGGGCCGGTGCTCCCCTCCACCATTCGCTGGTCCCATTGAGACCCGGCACAACCCGATATGAAAACCAACAGGCTGACAAATAACAGGAAATCAGGTCTTAACTTCATCGATGGTTCCTCTCAAGACTGTATAAGTTTTAATGTACCACATGGGGTGCAAGCTCCTCAATATCAAAGTACACATTCCGTCTCTTGAGCGGTGTATTCCCGGACCAATTCCGAAAGCTTTTTCTTTATAGCGCAGGCATCGAACGTATCGGCGATCCGAGAGAGTTCTTCAAGCTCGCCGTCCAGCCAAACGCGGAAACGTTCCTGGCTCCCGCTGCCATTCCAATCCCATCTCCCATTATGTTGCAGGACCATGATCTTATTGTGCCTGGTGCGGGTAACATCCTCGCCCCGGGTTATCAGCTCCTCATAGATTTTCTCGCCCGGGCGAAGGCCGGTATAAACTATTTTGATATCCCTGCCCGGTTCTTTACCAGCCAGGCGGATCAGATCGGTCGCCATTTCAGCTATTTTCACAGGCGTGCCCATCTCCAGGACGAAAATCTCACCTCCCCGGCCTAATGCTCCAGCCTGAAGGATAAGTTGAGCCGCTTCCGTAATAGTCATGAAATACCGGGTTACTTCAGGATGAGTTACGGTCACCGGCCCGCCGTTTGCGATCTGCTTCAGAAATAATGGAATCACAGACCCTGAGGAGGCGATAACGTTTCCAAATCTCACAGCCATGAATTGCGTGAAGCCGTTCTGCATGGACTGCAAAATAAGTTCTGCAATGCGCTTGCTCGCACCCATGACGTTGGTGGGACGCACTGCCTTGTCAGTCGAAACCAGCACGAGACGCTTAGTTTCGTACTTTTCGGCCAAACCCGTTACCACACGGCTCCCGAGAACGTTGTTGAAAATCGCCTCCCAGGGATTTCTCTCCAGTATGGGAACATGCTTATAAGCCGCAGCATGGAAGACAACATCAGGATGATAACTCTTAAAGACCTCCTCCATAATCCCCTGATTCTGGACCCTGGCCAGAACCGCATGGCAGGCATCGAAGCTCAGTTCATGGCGCAGTTCCATCTGAATGTCATAAAGGTACGCTTCGCCTGCATCGACCAGGATCAGCCGCTCGGGATCGAAGCGAATCAATTGGCGGCAGAGTTCGGACCCGATAGATCCTCCTGCCCCGGTCACCATAACTTTCTTGCCGGTCAGATACTCCTCAATGCCGGTGTTGTCCAAATGAACAGGGAGGCGCCTCAGCAGGTCCTCGTAATTGACATCCCGCAGGGCCTTTATGCTCACCTTATCATCCATTATCTGGCCGATGCCGGGAAGGGTTTTGAAGGAGATGCTGCAGCCTTTACAGATATCGACAATGCGACGCATCTCAGGGCCTGTAGCCGAAGGAGCTGATATAAACACCTGGTCGACATTAAACTTATCGAGCAGTTGCGGAAGTCCGTCCACCGGCCCTAAAACAGGCACCCCATGAAGGGCGCGCCCTTTTTTTGACGGGTCGTCATCGAGAAAACCTGCCACTTCGTAAGCGATGCCAGGATTATCAAAAATTTCGCGCAGGATTTTCTCTCCGGAGTCACCGGCCCCTATAATGAATATCTTTTTAAGATCATTCTTTTTAGTCAACCACGGGAGTCCGATGGCATGATAGGCTGAAGAGCCACAAGTGAAACCGTACCAGGTGCGGATCAGCACGCGAAAAGCACCTGTCATTACAAATGTAAGAATGGCGTCCAGGAGAAAAACCGCACGGGAGAAGTCACTGAACCTGTAGAGAAAAAGGACAATGACGACAGCAAGAAGCGAAGAGGACAAAGTTGCCTGTGCAAGGCGCCAGAAATCATGCAGACTCGAGTAGCGCCACATTCCCTTGTAGAGCCCAAACGTAAAGAAAACTGCAAGCTTGAGTGGAACGAGCCAGGTGAGGATAAGTCCTATCCGCTCGATTTCATGGGTTTTCAGAACAAATTCGAAGCGAAGAAGATAGGCCCCGAAGATGGCCATAGTGAAAATGGCCGCTTCGGCGAGCGCCATGACGTAGAGCCTGGGATTCTTAAGCTGCATCAGCATATTTGTCTAGTCCCCGCAGTGATGGTTAACTTCGGAATACGCCTCGCTCCTGGCTTAGAGAGGGGCCGACCCCGTGAATTCGATTCCCATTTAGCATACCGCGGTTAATTTTCGGTTACACGAAGATGCCGGCCAAATCTGCGCAAAGCAAGGCAGGGACCCGACTACCTTGAACCTGGTCCTAAAGAACTAAATAAAATTATAAGATTCCGGCGAAAACACACGTGCCCGGCAAGAGCCTGATTACTTGAAGCGATTCATTATGCCCGTCTCAACCATCGCGCACCAGGCATGAAGGATAAAGATGTGCGCCTCCTGGATATGGGCGGTGACTGTCGAGGGGACCGCCAGAGAGAGATCGGCGGCAGAGCGGATGAACCCGCCGTCCCCGCCGGGAAGGCTTATCGTCCCGACCCCCTTTGACCGGGCGCATTCCACGGCCCGCAGGACGTTTTCGGATCGGCCCGAAGTAGAAATGCCGATGAGCACATCCCCTTGCTTTGCCAGCCCTTCCACCTGCCTGGCAAAGACCCCGTTGAAATCGTAGTCGTTTCCGATGGCGGTGATAATGGAAGTGTCGGCCGTTAAGGCAATAGCCGGCCAAGCCTCACGTTCCCTGCGAAACCGCCCGACCGGTTCGGCTGCAAAGTGCTGAGCATCAGCCGCACTGCCCCCATTTCCGCAAACCAAAATTTCGCCGCCGCGCCGGATGGTCTCACAAAGCCGCTCACCGGCTTCAAGGATGCCGTCTTCTATCGCGCCAAGTTTCGAGAATACCGCAAGGTGCTCCCGATACATTTCGCTATAAAGCTCTTTAAAAGACACCGCTGTTTCCAGGGTTTGGACCGGTCGCGGGAAGGGCGGGTACGGAGGGCGCTTCTACATGGATTGCAGGATGAGGGAGAATTTACAAAGCTCCGCCAACTCGGTTACACCGTTCTCATGCAATCTACGCAAACATACACGGCCTCTGATAATCGATATGCTTTAGATTTGATGAGAGAAGATGATACCTGTTCTCGTATGAAAGTCAATCCAAAACTTGAGAAGCTGGTCCCCCATATCACTCAGCAAAAAACTATTAACATGCTCTAAAAATTAGTCTCGATCAAGTAATTTTTTCGCAGCAAACGAGAGGATGGCCTCCAGCCTGGATATCGGGCTGAATCCGACAAAACTCTGGGAAATCACCTCAACAAAATTGTCACAAAGTTACCATTGTAAGTAGATCGTTTGACATTGTTTTTCTGTCTCAATGATGATGTTTCGTAATCGTTCGCGCTTCCATGATAGTAGCGATACACCGTCACCGGCGGATGTGGAACATAGTAGTGAACTACCGGAGGAGGCGTATAATCGTACGAACCGCCCCGGCATGGGCCCCCGCCATACCATTCGTACGTGACCCCGTATCCGGCCCTGAAAGCAGATGGGAAGATAATGATCACTCACAAAAACGCCACGACCGAGATCGCTTTCACGTTTCTCTCAATAAAATCCGCCAGCGTTAAAGAGTTACACAGATACCGCCCGTCCGTGCTTGCCATCATTTCACGGTTGTCCTCGGAGCAAGAGGCGTGCCGACGCTGTTGACACATGCAGCAGAAGGAATTGGTGGACTTTCTGATCTTATCGAACGGCAACCCGCATACCATTCTTGCACACCCTTCGACAACTTTTTGCCCATGCCTATGCCGTGCGGATCATTGCGCCTCTTTGGAAAGCCGTGAAGTGTGTTTAACCGGGGTTATGCATGAGCCTACATAACAATTATGCAGTATCCATCCTGACTATCCGATTGTATGCTTATGCCTGCAGCGGCGTAGCCAGATAACTACATTAAATCAAACTTCTCCGATGTTATTTCGGAATCGGCAGAAGAAAAGAAGGGAAGAAAGCATAAGCCCTGCCCCTCCGTCATCCCACCACCTCGGCGCTGTGAACACGGGAAAGGTGTTTGACTGCACAGGTTCGGGCAGCTTTGAGGTTCAACACTTTGTTTCTCAGCCTGGTGGAAAATGTTGAGTAGAGCCAATAGGCTTAGCCTAAATTCTCAAATCCGTATCATTTCATACCAATTCATGTCATTTCATATCATTTCCGCGAGAACTCTTCGCCCCGCAAGGTCTGCCAGGAGTGCGATCGATTAATGAAGTAAATAATTTTTTCTGCGATCCCGCTAATCCTCGATCTGATGGCGCCGGTTGCTCGAACATCCTGTCTGCCCCAGCAGGCCTATGGCCAAGGCATCTGTCAGAAGAGCGCCGATGGTTTCTATGGTCTTCCGGTAGGGGGTGTTTCTCACGTACTCCCATCGAGTGTCCCCGGTGTAGTGTTCGGGCATTTTGAGGTTGTAGAGGACAGGAGGCTTGAGTTCCTTCAAATTCGATGCATGGACTCTCAGCCATGCGTCGCCCGAGGGAATGATGTCCGTAAGGTATTCGAGCGCGACGTGGCCGTTGTCGAAAATGGTTGTAGTGAGCTTTTGGCCCGGCTCGAAGCTCCCTGTCGCCGCATCGGGCAGGACTTCCACCAGGTGCCAGCCTGACAGGATCAGGTTCTTGCACATGTGGTTCACACTGGAAGGGACCCCTTCCACGATGTCCCCCACTACGGCGTCTTTCAACTTGGACGCGGCATAGAGCAGCCGATTTTTGAAACCCCGCGGGGCCTCTGCGGAGCCCGGATGATATGCGCCGAAAGTCAAGGCGCTCCCCAGGTCTTTGAAGAAATCCGCCACGGTCCGGAGCAGCCCCCGCTGGTATCCTTCCTGGATTTGGTTTTGCTCGTTCCTGTAAAGAACGGTGGTCCCCGGGAACATATTGCCGAAAAAATTCCTGATATTTCCAAAGGCGTCGGAAATATCTTTTTGGAGCAAGCCGAAAACGGATTTCTTATTAGAATTCCCGTCGACCAGCTTTTTATCGAGATCATAGTTGCGCCCTCCCGGGTTGCGAAGGAGCTGGTCGTCTTTATAGATTTGAAACCCGCTCGCAGGACTAGGACCAGCGGAGGGCTTAACATGCTTCTGGTAGGCAGCCGCTACGTCCATTCCTGACGGCGGAGGTGCATTCAAGGATTGGTTAACCGATAGGGCAGGGGGCTCCGAGAAAGGTCCGGCCCGGAGTTCCGGCACCGATTGCGGTCCGGATTCCGGACTTGAATGCTCCAAAGTTGCTGCCTGGAGGGCTTGGTCAAAGTTTTGACCCTCATTTGCAGCAGGCGTGGAAGTTCTGGATGCGGGAACCTCCTGCAGGTCTACGCTGGAGACATTACCGGGTCTCATTCGCCACCTGAAGTTCTTGTGGAAAACTACGTTCCTGGAAGATGGAAAGTATCGCGCGAAAAGTATTAAGCAATCCTTATGCCAGGGTGAGAGGAAACGTCATTCGCCCGCCCGGCCGGTGTCCATCCGGAAACACCGCATGAGACGGCGGCGGTTTTCCGGTTCGGATCTTTCGACGTCAATCCGGATGGAAACCAGCCGGTCCAAGGCCAGGCGCTCCAACCCGCAAATGCACGAGATGTCAACGTACCCGACACACTTATGTAACAAGACGCAGGATATTGTCCGCATAGGATAAAGTCCGGCAACTGAAGAGTGGATCGTGCCGTGTTCGGCCCGGGTTAGAAGGCGGAAAATCCGTCACATTATGAGGCGAGAGCCCGCGTGAGATCTGTTCAAATGCACGATGGGCGACGCAACGCGTCCCGCCTGGCTGCGAATCGAGAGCGCGACCAGATGCGCAACTGGTACTGTTCTACACACTTGAGTGCAGTATACAAGTCTATCTTACGAGGAGGAAAAGGATGGACGAAAGCACCTTGGCAGGTTTCAAGGAGTTTTTGGAGACACGCTTGAGAGGACTTCTAAACGGCCGGTGCGGTCCGGTCTTAAGACTTGTGGACGCCGGACAGGCAGACCCCATGGACTCGGCAGACATGGCCTCTCGCCAATGCGATCAGGAACTTCTGAATACGATTCGTTATCGCAATCAACTCATCGTCCGGGAAATCCATTCGGCTATTCAGCGCATCCAGGACGGGGAATTCGGCATCTGTTACCTGTGCTCGGATTCAATTGGGCTGGAACGCCTGCGAGCGCAGCCTACCGCGCTGCTGTGCATCCGTTGCCAGGGGACGCTGGAAACCCTCAGGCGGCGGCGCCCTGCCGCATGAGCGTCGAAATGGCATAGACCAACGAATGTATGGGGGAGATTACCTTGGCCGATCGTTGAAGAGTTGGAATTTGAAAACCTCCGATCACTTTCGCCATCTCCGTATGGAACAGGCGGCAGTATTGACGATTTATTGCAACTGAAGCACCGATCCCAAGCCGGTGCCTATATTTGACCGTCTTCAATTGCCCAAGCCGGATTTTCAACGCTCCACGAAGCGATCTGCACTGCCTATAAAACAGCGCGCGGCCTTTTTCAGCCATACCAAAAGAATAACGGCGCCAAACATTCTCCGCAATCAGACAATTGAAAACGACTATCCGGGCGTCCGGGTCTTTCTGCAGTTTACCGGATAGGGCGCTTATGCAATAATCCTCCTCAATCTCCACGCTCCACGAGGTGAATACCCATTTTCCCGTGTATCAGGAGTCAAAAGCATGAAGCCGGTCATTGCATTTGCCAACCATAAAGGCGGAGTCGGGAAAACCACGTCTGTAGTGAACATTGCATCGGTCCTTGGAGAAATGGGTAAGAGGGTGCTGGTCATCGATATTGACCCCCAGGGAAGCGCCAGCCTGCATTTTGGAGTCAGGGACAAGGGGACGGGGTTTTTGCACGCCATGGAGAGAAGCGTTGCGGCGCCCGTGCTTCCAACAGCAGTGGGAGGGGTTGATCTTATTCCTTCAGGTCCCGCGCTTTCAGAAGCTGCGCAAAGGTTTAGCGGAGTACTCGGTGCGGAACTCTTAGCCCGCTGCCTGGCGCGGACTCAAGGCGACTGGGAGCTGGTCATAATTGATTGCCCGCCAGGTCCGGGAATTCTCACGATGAGCGCCCTCAGGGTGAGCCGGCATGTAGTCATTCCAATTGAAACCAATCGGCTTGCGATGAGCGGGCTGGATCAATTGATCGAAACACTGGATTCAATGCGCCGGGAAGACCACCGGCCTGGAATTCTGGGGGTCGTCGCGTGCCGCGCAAACCCGAGGCGCCGGGTTCACAGGGAAATCATGGCCGATTTGGAAAGACGATTCCCCGGCAGGATAGCTCCCTTCGTCCGGGAGAATGTGGCGTTGGCAGAGGCGCCCGCTCACGAAAAGCCGGTGACCCTGTATGCGCCTTATTCAAATGGGGCCGCGGACTATCGCGGGGTGACTGAGTGGCTGTTAAAATGTCTGGGTGAAATCAACCGATACGTGAACTCGGATGTCTGAAACTCCGCTGCCCTGCATCATTCTTTTTGTTCCGATCCAGCGATTTTCATCCAGAAGTGACCGCAAGCAAGGACAACCACGACGGAAGCGATCTGCGCCGAAAGATTGAAAGCTGTTGTCGGGGCAAGCACCCTCACGACAAACGGGTCGGTAAGGATCATATCTGCCCCCACCTTCGCAAGGACTGCACAACCAACGTAGTTGAGGATCGGATACCTTTCAATGATCAGGCAAAGGAGGTTGCTGGCGAAAAAAACAACGGGAATGCTCACGCCAAGTCCGATGAAGAGCAGGAAAAAGTTTCCCTGGGATGCTCCGGCAACGGCCAGCATATTGTCCAAGGACATGGTTATGTTGGCAATTACAAGAATCTTTACAGCCTGGCCAATCCTGGAGATTGTCTCATCCACAAATGTCGCGCCGGTTCTCAGGACGAGGAGAGTCACCGCCAGGTAGAGGACTATCGCGCCGCCCACAAGTCTGACGAAGCTGTGCGCAAGCAGTTTAGAGGCAAAGTAAGTAAGGAAGACACTCAATACAATGGTAATGCAGGCGCTAAATACTATGGCCCTGAAGCGCAGTCGCTTCGGTAGAGACCTCAGGGCCACGGCGACGACCATCGCGTTATCCACTGAGCGAACCAAGTTGATAATGATGACGCTGAAGAGCGCCGAAATCCAATTCCAGTCGAAGGATATCGAGCCAAGATTCCCCAATCCCATGGTGCGTCTCCGCAAAGATCTGCCGTTACGGTTTTGCTTTCGGAAGAGCAGAGCCCGCAATGTCCTTCACACCCTCGACCGCATTTACCAGCACATCCCTGACAGCTTTAACAGCCGTATTGCCAACGCTTCCCGCTGCTTCGATGGCTCCGTTCAGGGTTGCCTTAGCCATCTCTTCGGCATTTGTGCCAGTCTCTTTTGCCGCTTCAATGATTCCGTCCACCGTCCTCCTGGCGACCTGCCCCACGTCCGCTCCAATATCCGCAGCCCCCTTGACTGTCCCACTGATAACCTGTTTTGCGACGCTCAACACATCGCCTCCAACATCGCTTACACCCATGATAATCCCTTTTGCCACGCTCTTGGTGCTCAGCAAAAGCCCCGTCCCAACCTCCTCGGCCGCTTTAAAAGTCCCTTGCAGCACGTCCTTTGTCACCTTGACGGTCTCATCGGCCACCGATCCCGTAGCCTTGAGGGTGTCTGAAACGGTGTTCCTGACGAGCGTGACTATCTGGGCTTCGATCTCGTTGATGCCCTTAAGACTGCTGATGACTCCCTCTTTAACTGTAGTCCCAGCCTCACCCATCGCCGGCATGGTAAATGTCCGGGGTGTTTCTTCTTGACTCTTTTCTACAGGACTCATTTCCTGCTCCTTCTTCTTTGGTCGTTCAGCTCTTTTTTCGGCCATGCCACACCTCCTTTCACAAAGGGAACGAATCGGCTCCGGCACCGAGACTACTCAATGCCTGATTCATTCCGTTATCGAATTGGCATAACCCGGCCAAAATGGCCACGTTAAGTCCAGCAGGGAAAATCCCTGCACCGGGACCGCAGGAGTTCCGCGATACGGCCCTCGTTTAGCGTTAATCTCCGGCCTATCGCTTAACGTAATACTTTAATCAGTTTTGTCATCCTGATTATTCATTACCTGCCTACCGGGAAATCGGGGGGTTGAGGGATTGAGGGATTAAAGGGGATTTAGCAATTAATCGCTCACCCTTTGTCAAGGGTGTCTTGATTCCCGGTCCCTCCGTGAAATGATAAGAGCGCAAATTCATATTCAGTCTTCTGCAGCTTTTCAAAGTTCCTGCACAGTGGATAACCGGAACACCTGAACCATATCCTTCCGGCATCTTTTTTATACACATGCATCTTCTGCCCGCATACACGGCAAAGGGGCCTGTCTCTTATTTCAACCCTTGCTGTACTCCCAAATTGCCGCCCACACAAAAGACAGCGGAACCTTTGCTTTCCATGTCTTGTTTTTCCATATTTGTAAAACGCCTCTGAATTACATCGAGGGCATTTCACGGGCGATGGCTTTGAATTCGAATTAGGATTCATATATGCGTTCTTCTCAAAGAATTGGGATCAACGGATTTTATCTACTAAATATAACCGGCTTGCGGCGGCAGCATGCACGAGCAATGTGACGAGCGTGGCTCAAAATGATGACAATTGTGTTACGGAACTGCTGCGGGTACTCCATGGCCGATATCCTGAGGTATAGGCTTGGGGGCGCAAGGCGGGCCGGGAGCCAACTCGCATGGAAACCGAGCGGCATGGGGAAAGGCAGCAGCGCTTCTATGTCGATGGGGCCGGAGCCAACTCCTCAGAGGGTCTGGAATAAAAACGGATAGCTTGCTCGCCGATCATCATAGCGACTGCTGAAGCCGTTATACCGCCTACGGGCAAGGGCAACAGCGGGTTGATTTCGAGAACACCGGCGAGCAACGGAACCCCGGCTGCCAGACCGGTGGCGGCCACCACTGCAAGCATTTCGGGAACGCGCGCCTCATCGTCGATATCCTTGCCGTAGAGAAGCGCGATCTCCAGGATGAGATATAGGTGCATGCGAGTGAGGGCGGAAGTTCCTCCCACAAAGCCCAGAAGCATTAATGCCTGGCCAAGTCCGGGAATGGCCATCGGCAGATGCGTGAGAGCACCTCCCAGAAAGGAGAGAGGCGTTTGCACCTCAATAAGTCGGCGGGCCTTTTGTTCAGCGGTCTCTTCAGGGTAACTGGCATTAACTGCTGCTACTACTTTTCGGATACGATCCTTGCGAAGGCGAAGAAAAAAGTAGAAGAACTGATCTGCGAGGATACTTTGCCGGGAGGCTAAATCCTGGGCTGGCATTGTATGGCGTCCTCCAAGAACTGGGTCTGTGGTTTCCCGATTTAGAAAAGGCGCAGTTCGGCAATTCCCGGCGCTGCGCCTGCAAGTGATTTCGAATCATCCGTGATATTCTGAGTGCAGCGGCCGGATTCCCCACCCGATCTGCCGCAAGGCCGGCAGGTTGTTCAGCCGACCTCATCTGCCTTGGGACTCGCAGCAGGGCCTGCCCGCTCAGCTATCAGTTCTGCTTTGACTTCGGCGCTAATATCTTCAAAGACCTCCACGGTCTCCGATATCAGCTCTCTTCCCTTTTGGACGAGGCTGAGTCCACCTTTGATCGTTGCTTTCGCCAAAGGCTTTACAACCGCTCCCACAACGGGAATGAGCACCGGAGCTAGAATCAGTGCGCCAATGCCAATTAAGACAGGAGTTCCGATTTTGAGTCCGTTATCCAAAAGTGCCATATCTTCTCCTCATTTCGACAAAGTGCGCGGTCGACTTGGATGCGCTGTAAAAAGGCGGGAGCAAGGAGTTTGATTAAACAGCATCCCCGATGCAGAGGCTAAAAGTTCTGAATGGGTGTGTCAATGGTGAAATTCGGATTTTTCATTCCTTACCTACCAATCAAGCCCCAATATTGCCCACCGATGAAACCGTGTCCGGTTAGCAGATTCCAGGACATGGCGCCTTCCACTTTGCGCATCGGACTCAACAGGCGCAGCCCAGTGAAAAAAAATCACAAGAACGTAACATACCTGAGATAAAGAAATCTTGTTTTTTCCCGAATATATATATCGCTATGAATTATCGGATGGCCGGAGTTGACCAGGTATTTTGCGGATTATGCTTATGCGGTCCCTATCGGTTGATTGCAGCGAATTGGATTCGAAGATAAATGCGCCTTTAGTTTTCCATGCATCCAGCGAAATTCGCAAGTTGGCCTCCAGAGGGCGTTCAGTGTGTATAGATGTGCTGGCTGAGCCTGCCGTGTGCATCCCTCCGGAGACGCCGATTCGCGACGCAAAGGAAATGCTCGGGGCTGACGAACCAATAAACGCTATTGTGGTAGGCCACGCCGAAAATCCTGTCGGCCTGATCAGCAGCCTCCATCTGGACAGGATTTTGAGTAAGCAGTTCGGAGTTGCCCTTTTTTATCCGAAACCGGTCTCTCGGGTTATGGATAAGAACCCGCTCAAGATCGAGGCCGGGACCTCCATCGAGGTTGCCGCCAGCCTCGCGATGCAACGCGAGAAAGCAAAGATATTCGATCACATCATAGTTACCCGTAATGACTCGCTCGTCGGAATAGTGCCGGTCCCGAAAATGCTTGAGACATTGGCCGCCCTGGAGCACAGGCGACGGGCGCAACTCACCCGGCTGACCGAAAGGCTCAGGGGGGAAATCAGTGACCGGGAAATAGCTGCGGAAGCTCTGCAGCGTTCACGGGAAATGCTGAAGAGGGTCATCGAGAGCTTTCCTCATTCGATTTTCTGGAAAAGCACTCAATTGCGCTATCTGGGGTGTAATCGGAACTTCGCCAGGGAAGCCGGGTGCGAATCAATATCCGCTGTAATTGGCAAAACCGACGAACAATTAGGTTGGCCGGATGATGAGGCGCGCGTGTTTTACGAGTGGGACATGGAGGTGGTCAAGTCGCTTGCACCCCTGCACCGGATGCTGGAGCGAGAATCGGGCGCTTTATTCTTCGAGACCAGGCGGATTCCTATGTTCGATTCGAAAGGAAATTTCATTGGCGTTCTTGGCGCCCATGAAGACGTAACCGAAAAGGAAATGGCGGCCAGGGCCATTGCCGCGAATCGCGCGAAATCCGAATTTCTTGCGAACATGAGTCATGAGATCCGAACTCCCATGAATGGGGTGCTCGGAATGGCCGAACTGCTGTTGGGAACTGACCTTGACGTTCAGCAGCGCAAGCTTGCCGAAACGGTCTTCCGGTCTGGAGAGTCGCTTCTGCGTGTATTGAACGACATTTTGGATTTCTCCAAGATCGAAGCAGGCAAGCTTGAGCTCGAGCATCTCAATTTCGATTTGCGGGATCATGTCGAAGAATTGATGGAGCTCATTGCCGATAACGCACACAGAAAAGGACTCGAATTCATCTGCCAGATCGAGGACGACGTTCCCTCGAGCGTGACGGGCGATCCGGGCAGGCTTCGTCAGGTGCTCACCAACCTTATCGGCAATGCGGTCAAATTCACTGAGAAGGGTGAGATACTTGTTCGCACTTTCCTTCGGGATGAAACGGAGACCAGCGCTCTCCTGAGTTTTGAGGTCCGGGATACCGGGATTGGAATTCCTTTGGAAGCACAGTCGAAAATCTTTGAGCCATTCTCTCAGTCGGACCAATCCATGAATCGCAGGTTTGGCGGCACGGGCCTCGGACTCTCCATATCCAGGCAGCTCTGCGAAATGATGGGCGGCCGTATCGAGGTGGAAAGCGCGCCGGGGAAAGGAAGCAGTTTTCGCTTCTGCGTCAGATTGGAAAAACAGCACCCGGGCAAATCCGCCCCTAAGCCTCCTTTATCTGCACATCCACGTGATTTGCGCGTGCTCGTCGTTGATGATAACGAAACAAACCGCACCGTCCTTCAGGGCCTGCTCAATTCATGGACAATGTCAAGCGGCTGTGCGGAAAGTGGAGAACAGGCCCTGAAGATGTTGCGCAATGCCGCCGACAGCGGAGATGCTTACGATTTAGCCATTCTGGATATGATGATGCCGGGCATGGATGGGCTTGAACTTGCACAGAGAATAAAAGAGGACCCCTCCCTTGCATCGGCCGTCCTGATTATGCTCAGTGGAGACATCGAGAGATCGCGCCATCCCGGTGTCGCAGCGTACCTCACTAAACCGGCGCGGCCCTCTGATCTCTATAACGCCATTGTGAATTCGATGCAGGGCTGTCCCGGCGCAAAAGCAAGTATTGCTGCCGGCTCCGAGGCGGCCAAACCTGTATTTACGCCTATTCTGCTGGCGGAAGATAATCCCACCAACCAGCAGGTATGCATGGCCATGCTCAAGAAACTCGGATGCAGGCGCATTGACGTCGTGTCAAACGGCCATCAGGCGCTTGAGGCGCTCTCATGCAGAAATTACGGTCTTGTTCTAATGGACTGCCAAATGCCGGAATTGGATGGGTATGAGGCGGCAAGGCGGATTCGAAAACAAGAGATCGAAAGCGTGACCGCATCCCGAACACCTATCGTGGCGCTCACCGCACACGCGATGAAGGGGGCTAAGGAGCAATGCCTGGCTGCCGGAATGGACGACTACCTGTCAAAGCCCTTTACTCTAAGTCAAATAAAGGCAGCCCTGGACCGTTGGGTTCACAGCAAGCCTGAGAACGCCGGCCCAATGGCCGAAATTAGTGAAACCGCGGCAGCCCGCTTGAGCACATGCCCCTGTCAAACAGGTGGAATTCTCAAGGGCCATGAGGATGGTGAGTTAATTGACAGGGGAGTCCTTAAAGACATTATCATGCTCGGGGAGCAAAAAGGCGATACGGAACTGCTTAGAAAAATATTGAATTCGTTTATTAATTATTCCGACGGTCTCATTGAACAAATCAAGCTGAACGGCGATCGTGAAGAAGTAGGGAGACTGGCCCATAGTCTGAAATCTTCCAGCGCCAACATTGGGGCGATTCAACTGGCTGAGCTTTGCAAAGAGATGGAGATTTCATGTAAAAGCCATAATGGATTATGCTGCGAATTGAGGTTGAAGGTGGAAGCTGAGTATTGGAAGGTCAAAGGAGCTATTGTGAAGATACTCTCAGACGGGATCTGACAGGGCGGCCGGCTTCGCGGCTGCCGCACCGGCTTTCCCCTTTGCGGTCCTGAAAACCCGGTGGATGATAAAGAGCCGAATTCTCTTCGCAAGACAGATCAAAAAAAGACGTTACAAGATTGTATAGGATGGGCTGCCGGCCCGCCCGGACCCCAAGTCCATCACCATTTTACGTTGCAGGCCTGAGGATACGGGCTTGCATTATTATTGCTTAAATGCTGGTCTACCTTCTCTGCTATTTCTCACCGAAATGAAGGGACCGGCATGGGCCTTGCCATATGCCGAAAGATTGTGGAGCGGCACAATGGTTCCATTTCGGCAAAAAGCAGACCAGGCGGGGGGGCAGCCTTTTTTGTCACCCTGCCGGTAAACCAGGAAAGGAAATCTTGAGACGACGGATCGAAAATCCAAAACCTCTGTCATTCGAGGGGATGGTCGAGATCACAAAGAAGATCGGCTTATATTGGTTTGATATTGTGCGTCTTCCGCCCATGAAGTGGTAGGCGGGTCTGCGCACTTCGGGCATATGAAGACGCGGGGATCGGATACGGGCGGTCTCTACGCGTAACCCATCGCTTCCGCCTAAAGGCGGTAAGATGAATGACCAGATTATGACCAGATTATTCCTCAACGACATCAGGGAATACTGCAATGGTGACCGTGAAAAGCTGTCGAGCTTTTTCGAAGTCGTCCCGGTCCCTTTAAGCGAAAGCATGGGGACCATGACCGGGAAATACTCCGCCAAAGATAAGATAACCTCGTCGGGCCGTCGATCTGCTGGGATCATGCGGGTGTTATTGCTTGCTTGAGCGTGCCCCAGGACTCCCCCGTCCTTTTTGGCGGTTGCCAAAGGCCCGGCAACCGGTCGCTCCCCGTTTTCTGCTTCCGCCGTTGTGTCCCGCGTTTGACTTACCTGAGTTAATCAATCCGTGAGATGGTTCCAGACCGGGAATGACGTGAATTGTCAAACTTTGCCCGATGTAGCGCTCGATGCGGTCCAGGTATGGGAGATCGGCACGTGAGGCAAGAGAGATCGCAACGCCTGATTCTTCGGCCCGGCCGGTCCTGCCTATGCGGTTAACGTAATCTTCGGCGCAGTGCGGCAGATCGAAGTTGATGACGTGACTGACGCCTGTAATGTCAATCCCGCGTCCGGCAACGTCGGTGGCCACCAGTATTCTGATCTTGCCCCGCTTCATATTGTCCATGGTGCGATTCCGGGCGCTTTGCGTCATGTCGCCGTGTAGAGCGGCCACGGCGTACCCCTCGGAGTGCAGTTCACGGGCCAGGCTGTCGGCGTCCCTCTTGGTGGCTGAGAAGACAATTGCCCGTGTAATCGTTCTGTCAGCGCAGAGATGTCTGAGCAGCCGGTTTTTGTGCTGCAGGCCATCGGCTATATGCAACCGTTGTTCGATCTTGTCGTGAGTCAATTTGCCCTGGGCAACTTCAATGCGATCCGGATTTTTCATAAATTTTTGCGCCAGCTTTGCTGCGGCCTCTCCCATTGTGGCGGCGAACAGCAGGGTCTGGCAGCCTTCCGGCATGGCGTCCGATATGAAATCGACATCATCGATAAATCCCATATCGAGCATACGGTCGGCTTCGTCAAGAACCAGGATCTCGACATTGGACAGATCGATTCGGCCGCGCCAAATGTGGTCGATAAGCCTTCCCGGAGTGGCAATGATCATGGCCGGCAACTGAGACAGCGCCCTGATTTGATCGCCGAACGGCATCCCGCCGTAAATAGCGATACTGTGTACGTTCAGATATCTTGAATAGGTCCGCGTGGCCTGCAGGATCTGGGTGGCAAGTTCGCGCGTCGGTGTAAGCACCAGGGCGCGCAAGCCTTTCTTGGGTGCGGACTGAGCGGCGGACAGGCGCTGAAGCATCGGCAGAACGAACGCAGCAGTTTTACCGGTGCCCGTATTGGCCGAAGCGATAATATCCCGCCCGTCAAGCACTTTGGGAATTGTCTGCGCCTGCACTGGAGTGGGGGTGTGGTGACCGCATCGCGACAGAGCTTTCAGGATGGGTTGGGACAGATGTAAATTGTCAAAAGTCATGTAAGCTGAAATCCTTTAAGTTTCCGGATATGCAGGGGTTGGCCCCAAAGGTCGCCGCCGGCGGTTGCCATTTCTTACGGCATGCAGGAAAGCCACGATTCAGAAACTCGGTTAAAATATTTAATTCAGAGCGCACATTACGATAGGACTTGAACCAATCGTACCTACTCGGCCGGCGCCACAAGCATCGTCGCCAACCAGGATGCTGTCGCAGATGTAATCTTTGCAGGTGCAAGGGGTCAGTGACTGATGGGGATTTGATGGCAGGGAAGATCGAAGATATCGAATTTTCGATCCACCAAATCTTATTAATCGGTAAGTATACATCTTTAATTTATTATAGCAAGCTCACACTGCCACAATTTCGTGTTTCATGTTTTTAGGAGGTTTTCAAAATAGAGAGAATAATGTATGTTCCAGCAACTACAAAAACAGGAGAACGCAATGAACATATTTATTTCCGGGTCCCTGGCTTATGATCGCATCATGGATTTTCCCGGTCATTTTGCCGATCACATTCTGCCCGACAAGATTCACGTTTTGAACGTCTGCTTCAACATAAACGGACTCGTCGAAAAAGTGGGAGGGACGGCCGGAAATATTGCGTACAGTCTGGCCGTTCTCGGAGAGCACCCTTTCATTGTGGCCACCTCGGGCGAAGACTTCTCCCGATATGAAAAATGGCTGGTTCAAAACAACCTGCCGACAGACTACGTAAAACCGATTCCTGGCGTGCTTACCGCCGGCGCCTACATCACTACCGACCTCGATGACAATCAGATAACCGCGTTCAATCCCGGCGCGATGGCCTTCGAGGCGGACCTGCCCCCACTCAATGGTTCCAGTATGGTGTTTATAGGGCCGGGCAACAAGATGGACATGATGAATTTAGCGCAGAAAGCGAGGCTTGCCAAGGCGCCCTTTTTCTTCGACCCCGGGCAAAGCCTGAATATCTGGCAGCGCGATGAGTTGCGGGAGGCTGTTTCAGGGGCGCTGTGCTTCATCTCAAATGATTATGAGATCTCGCTGTTTCTCCGGATGACCGAGTGGGAAATGGGGGATCTTTATAAGGCAGTGCAGGTGATAATCACCACAAGAGGAGTTGAAGGGGCCCTGATCGATAGAGGAGGCGACAGGCTGCTGATACCCGCTGTGCCTGGCAGGAAGGTGCTGGATCCGACCGGGGCGGGTGACGCTTTTCGCGGGGGAGTGCTCAAGGCCATGACAATGGGTCTTCCCTGGGATATCGCATGCCAGATGGGCGCCGCCGTGGCGTCCTTTTCCCTTGAACATTACGGGACACAGGAACACAGGTTTAACTGGGACGAGTTTTGCGAAAGGTACAGCAGCACCTACGGCGCCCTGGTCTGCTGACAGGACTGAGTAAAACTGGTCTGCTGACATCATACGAAGCCGCATTCAAACGCTCACGGTGTTGGCTTCCTCGTCGGCTCCTCGACGTACTACGGTGTACGCCTGCGTCGCCTCCTTCTCGCCGCCTTGTGACCATTTTGAATGCAACACCGTATAAGAAGGGCAGGGGGCCATCACTCCAGCCAGAAATGCCCGAGTTCGATCTCGACCTCCTGAAAGGGTTCGGCCCTTGCCTTATCTTCTTCTGCAAAAAAACCGGCAACCACCCATTTTTCCGATTCGAGCCTGAACACATCCAGGGTCCTGGCGGCCGGGTCGATCAGCCACAGGTGCAACACACCGTGCCGGGCATAGATCGGCATCTTTTTCATCTTATCCAACCGGAGCGTGCTTGGGGAAGGGATCTCACAAACCCAGTCGGGCGCAGCGGATATCCAGTTGTGCTCTTCGGATACCGGGAACCGTTCTTTTCTCCAGCCCGCCAGGTCGGGCACGATGATATTCTCGGTAAACTTGATTTCCGGCTCTATGAGAAAGACCCATCCGCCGGGCCCCCCACGGCCAAAACCATACGGGGGGCCTAATTCCGAGCTCAACGAGAATTCGACTTTCGCATGCTTTCTTGAGGGACGCGGCGTGGCAATCAGTTCACCATCGATTATTTCGCCCACCATATTATCCGGCAGGGCATACAAATCTTCATACTCGGCCCTCTTTTTTGCCAGTTCGGCCATTTCCGAGCCTCCCGTGCGCAATTCTTACACGGCGCATTATATCAGCAACTCCGGCAGGCCGACACGATAAAGACAGGATTCAGCGCCTCAAGCCTCAGGCCGTTCCCGGTGGCAACCGAGCGGTTCACCTGGAGTTGAACTATGGATACCTCGAAATCCCTGTCCTTCCAGAATTTGCTCACTTTTTCGAGCGTCTGAAGCAAGACGACGGTCTGGACCACCCTGCCGCCCGGCAGGAGCCTATGCGCGACGGATTCCAGGAGCGTATCGAGATCATCCCCGCTTCCGCCTATGAAGACCCGGTCGGGGTCGGGAAAGGCGCCGATCGCTTCTGAGGCCCTTGCGCACACGGCCTGCACTCCTGATACGCCGAACTTCTCCAGATTTTGAAGCAGTTTGGAATACCTGGACCGGTTTTTTTCGACGGCGAACACGCGGTTGAGGCGCGCTATTCTGGCGGCTTCGATGGAGACCGAGCCCGTTCCCGCGCCGAGATCCCAAAGCGTCTGCCCCGGCCCTGGCTGAAGCGAGGCAAGGGCCACTGCCCTCACTTCCATCTTTGTAATCATCCCGGCTTCCCGTTCAAACGCCTCTTCGCCAAACCCGAAAATCAGACCGGAATCATCCCTTCTATCAGGTTTAACGACATGTTCAGCAGGTTGGACAAGAATGACGTTCAGGGGCGAAAACTCCTCGCCCGCGGCATCCGATGGCGAAAACCAACGTACTCTCTCGGATGGCGCTCCCAGGTCCTCCCCGATAATAAGCCTGCATTCGGAGTGGCCCGATTTGGTCAATTCGCGTGCGATCCATTGCGGCTTATGCTCGGGGTCGGTGATTACAGCGGCCTTCCGGCCGCCTGCAAGAATATCGAGAATCCGGCCAATGCCGGTTTCGCCCTTGCGGCCGTGAAAGCTCACAGTGTCAATTGTATCCCAACTTTCGCAAATCCTTGCGCACAGGGCCTGCACGCTGGTGATATTGGGAACCGTGACGAGGCGCTCCCTCCCGAATGTGGCCGCCAGCGTGCTTCCAAAACCGAAGAACATAGGATCTCCGGAACAAAGGACCGCTACCCGCTTTGTCGTCGCAATCCTGCCGATTTCTTCCAGGCTCTCTGAGAGGGGGGACTTGAGTGGAAGTTTTTCCCCGGCATAGCCGGGGAGCAGTTCGAGATGCCGACTGGCGCCAGCCAGGATTTGGGCCGCGCTAATCCACTCCAGGGCCAAAGATCCCAGGCATTGCGGTCCGGTCCCCATTCCTATTGCGGCAATCAGGGGCGGCTTCCAGTCGTTTGGTTTCAAAAAGGTTTTGATCTCATTCATCATACATCCGCAAGCAGGCGTCCGTCGTAATCGAAAAGAAGCAGCCTGATCCGGGTACCCTCGCCGGCAATCAGTGCCGACTGTGCAGCCGCTCTTTGGGCAACTGATTCGAGGATACTGTGTGAACCTTTTGCGGCAATAATCTCCAGGGCGTGCCGCGCAGTGTTGGCCGAAGACAGCTCCCGGCAGTGAGCGTCATCATGGCCCAGGCTATGAGCTATCCCGGCCAGGAAGTCAAGTTCCAGAGGCACTGAGTGGGCGTGCGTATAAGGATGTCCCTGCGCCATCTTTATGGCTTTGCCGAAAAAGAGGCTGTGAATTATACGGGTAAAACCCAACCGGCGCGCTTCCGTAACGGTAAAAGAAAAAAAATCGGCAATCTGGACGAACGCTTCGGGCGGGAGTTGCTGAAAAGAGTCCCTTGCGAACCGTTCGCTTTTTCCACCTGTGCTGAGGACCACCGCGCCGCATGCGCTTGAGGCTGCGACCGAAAGGGCGGCCTGGATGGTTTGCTCGTAGGCCTCGTTGGAAAAAGGTCTGACGATGCCGGTCGTGCCGAGGATGGAGATTCCCCCGAGAATCCCCAGGCGGGGGTTGAGTGTATGCCTGGCAAGTTCTTCGCCCCCGGGGACTTCGATTTCAACCAGTATGGAGAAGTCATCGGCCAACTCCAGGACCCCCTCCAGCCCCTCTTCGGCATAAAACGGCAGGTGCAGAGCCGGCTTATCGGCAAAGGCCGCTAAAAGGGACGGATCGGAGCTGTTTGCAAAAAGGGGTTCGAGATGAAGATTTTCAGACAGCAGGAGTTCGAGAGTTATATTCTCGGACAGCATTTGTCTCGGGACCGGATTTATGGCCGGCTCACCCGGAGCTACCGGAAGGCCGGGCTTTGTAACCAGACCGACCCCCTTTCCGGCTGCCACGAGAATCCCGGGGCAGCCGCACATATCGGCATTATGAGGGAGAGAATCAGGTCCATGGGGCAAAATACTGACTCTTGCTTTGATTTCCGCTCCATTTGTGATATCGGGGTCGTCTCCCGCGTCTTTTATGACCGAAGCGCACGCGGCCTTGCCTTCCAAGCTGCTCCATGCCACCGGAACCGCAAGATAGACGCCCGAAGGCAGCCGGACGGCTACGGCATCTGCACAGGCCCCGGTGATCAGGTGGCGCAGGGCGGCCTTGGCTGCTGCGGCAGCGGCCGTTCCAGTGCTGAACCCACAGCGCAGTCTCTGTCTCTTTCTGCCAGATTTATTTCCCGATTGCACCCTCTTGCCTTAAAATCTCGTATTGACCATGTCACATTTCCCCACTTCTTCAGACATGGCATTTGGATTATATCCAGTGCCTTCCATCCTGTTAGTCCTGTTAATCCTGTCTCAAGAATCGTCTTATTTCCCAAATCTTTCGGGATACAGAGCGGCCGCAAGCTGTTCGACGGCATCGACACATCGCGGGCCGGGTCTCGAGAAGATAAACTCGTCGGCGACTAAGACCTTTCCCTCCCGTACGCATTTAAGGCGGTCAAAATGGGCCCGTTTCGCCGGAGGTACCGGGCTCCTGTTCATTGGTCCCTGTTGTACGATGTAGAAATCCGGGTTCTCGAACAGGAGCGCCTCCAGGTTGTATTGAACAATGGCTTTATCGCTGCTCATGGCGTTTTCCGCCCCGGCCGCCTTCAGAATTTCTTGCACGATCGAGCCGTGCCCTGCCACTGTGAGAGGCTCGGCTCGTATCTCGAAAAAGACCTTCGGCCTTATTGTTATGCCGGCAAGTTTGTCCCGCACGGCCCGAAGTCTTTCCGCGAGGTTCGCGGAAAAAGCCGCGGCTTGCTGACTGCGGCCCGAAAGCAACCCGACTCTCTCAATGACTGTAAAAATATCCTCGAACGTTTTGGGAGAAAAGACCGCCACTGGAATTCCGGAATCCACAAGCCGTGATATTTCGGGGGTTTCTTCCCTGCGGCTTGCGCTCTGGATTACCAGGTCCGGCTTCAGGCCCAGGATCATCTCCACGTTCGGGTTCATGTGCGTGCCGACCGATGGGAGCAGCGCCAGGGCGGGAGGAAAGGTGTCGGCCTGGGTGCGCGCGATCACAGCATCCCCGGCGCCGATTGAAAAGAGCATTTCGGCAAACGCCCCATAAAGAGGGATTATGCGCCCGGCAGGTTTGACGAGGGCAATTTTTTGGCCCAGATCGTCAGTAATTTCGATGGCCCGGGCCGGGACAGCGAAACATAGGGTCACCGTGGCGAGCAGGATACACGATTTCAAAGCCCTGCCAGGCATCAATTTACACTCCTTCTAACAAAGCTGGTTTTCAAGGCAAAAATATCACCTGCTTTTTCCCGACGCAGCCGATTTCCCGGACCATCACCTGCGTCTGGTAAAGGTCTTCCAGGATTTGCGGAGTGAGCGTATCATCTGTTGGACCATCCGCCAC
>JBEKXG010000003.1:0-28129 GCA_049512295.1 Syntrophobacteraceae bacterium | reverse complement strand
CGAAAGCTTTCCTCCTTGTAAACTTTGAGCGGTTCACAAGGGGGAGGCTTTCGTATATTCCCGGAATTGTCAAACTCTGGGAGTCCCCCGGCAGAGCCGGGGGTTTACCCGTGATTAATTAGAGCGCAGGCTTCAGGGAAAAGAATCAGCTTTACTCAGCACGCTCACCAGGGAATGCTGGAAGAGGATATCTCTTCGGCGGAACTGGTGGCATCTCTGAGGAATTGCACAGTGGTCGAAAACTATCTCGACCATAAACGCGGTGCTTGTCGTCTTGTTTGCGGGCAAGGGGATTCCGGCTGCATGCTGGATGTCGTATGCACCTGCGAGCATCCAGAACTTATCATAATAACGGTCTATGAGCCAAAGCCCCCGAAGTGGGAGACCCCTTTCGAGAGAGGAATGAGATCATGAAAAAGTGCTCCATTCACTCGAGTCCAGGCGAGTGCGAAGAACGGCGCATTACCCATGTTATCAGGCATCACGGGGATGTGATCGTGATCGAGAATGTTCTTGCCGAAGCTTGTTCCGTGTGTGGCGATACTTTGCTCCCGCTTTCCACCGTGGAGGCTATAGAGTCCATGCTTAAGGACCCCGGTAAACCTGTTAAGACGGCGCCGGTTTATCAGATGCCGGATGTTGCGGCTGTTTGAGGGGACAGGGGTAATCATGCGCGCTCGGTTATCGGCGAAAAAGGCGAAAAGAAATTCTCAGCATATCTTCGCGATGTGCCGGGATGTATTGCCACGGGCCGTAACATCGGCAGCCACCTTTAAAAGGCTCGCAAAAGGGGCCTGAAATGTACCATTCGGCGTTGAGGGAGAACAGCCTGTCAACTCCCGGAACCAAATACCCAAATTGATTATATCACGCTGGAGGATGCAAGTTAACGCTTAGAGCCATGAATTCATTTTCCAGGGGCAGGGCAGGAGAAGGCAGACCCCGCATTTGCACTTCCGGCGTTGCGTGAAGCTATGACGGTCGCGAATGTTTACCCGCCACAAAAGCTGGACCCGAATATTGGAATGGAAGATTTAGCGGCCCTGATAGCAGCGAATAAGGAGTCTCTTTTTGAATTTGATTTGATGTTGAATCGTCGGACTCATCAAGGGCCGTGAGTACCAGGCTCACGACATGTTGGGGAAGGCCGCTGTGCAGCACTGAGCAGTGAGACAATGATTTCAGGCAGTCTTAATGGCGATTTCGGGCAGGCAGCAGGTAAGGACGTTTCCCACGTTAGTGCCGCCTTTTTTCGCACTCTCCATATAGTGTCGAGATATCCCTCATTCGATTAGAAGCACCCCCTTTTTATCGAAACGGCTTGCAAAGGGTGTCCATTCACAGGATAATTTAACTGATTTCCCGGAAGTGTCCCGATCCAGAAACGGCGTGATTTAAACGGCGGCGAATCCGGCACGGCTTGAAAGGTTGTGCGATAAGGTCAAAAACTATGTCCGGCTTGATTCCTGAGAAGTAACTCTTAGAGGGGAATACAGTATGGCCCTCGTGGCAAGGTTGATATTCATTATGTTGCTGATCACCATTCAAATGATTGCCGTTCCGGTTCCGGGTCAAACTGAAGGTGAGCGGGCCTGCACCCAGGAAGCCAAACTTTGCCCGGATGGAAGTTATGTCAGCCGGACCGGGCCCGACTGCCAATTCGCACCGTGTCCGGATGCAAAGAAGAAATCCATTCCGGCAGACGGCAGCCCTTCCCGGACCCACACTGTCGAACCTCATCAGGTTGCCCCGGAGAGAATCGCCCCGACCCCAAAAGATTAGGGTGAACAAGCAGCAACTGGTTTGCGATTCAGCTCGCCCTTAAGTAGTTGTCCCGCAAAAAGGCCGGGTAACAGTGGCCGGAACTTTAAGCGACGACGTGTACCCGAAGACCTTGAAGAGCATTTTCAGACAGGCAGGATTGGAGGGGTAGACAGATGCGGTACTCGGTTGTCATCGAAAAAGGGGAGAAGAACTATTCGGCATATCTTCCCGATGTACAGCCAAGCTTACCAGTGTTGCCCTAGTCTTTGCCTTTCGGCTTCCACTCTCTTACTAAACGTTGTGCCTCTGCAAGTTGGGCTGGTGTCATTTTCTCGGCGAGACTGTCTCTGAAATCTGCTGCATAATCTTCTGCATACGTATCATCTAGGTGTGCTGCCGCCAAATCAAACCACATATACGCCTGTATGAAATCCTGCGGCACACTCTTACCGTCGGCGCACGCCCAGCCCATTTCAAATTGGGGAGGAGAGTAGGCCAGGGGGGACACCAAAGGGACACCGGAAATCCTGGAATTGAGGCCTGTAAGGCCGCGTGAGGATTAGATTTATGGCGGAAGCGCATGCGCGTCGAAGCCTTCGTCATATAGACACAGTATCTGGGGAACATTATTCCTAAAATTAGATTTTTGACACAAATATGATCTGTCTCATGTTTTTCGGTATACTGCCCACACTTGGTATAATGCCCACTTGACACAACTACGGATAATCGGTACTTTAAAAATGGTGGAGTTTGTTTGGGATAATGACAAGGCTGCCTCGAACCTACGCGACCACGGCATTTCTTTTCGGCAGGCCATTAAAGCGATCAACGATCACTTCGCTGTTGAAGGGATTGATGATCGCGAAGATTACGGGGAAGAGCGCGTTAACCTGCTTGGCATGTGTGAGGGGGTGCTTCTCCATGTGACCTACACAGAGCGGGGGGAATATATTCGGATTATCTCGGCACGGAGGGCGGAAAAACATGAGCAAGAAATCTACTATCGCGAGAATTCGTTCTGACGGCACGGTTGTTGAGGTTTTGGAAAACGGCGAAGAACGCCCCTTGCCCGAAATCCCCATGCGCCCGATGACAGAAGAAGAAATCAAGGCTGCGGCAGAGGCTGATCCGGACGCCCGGCCCATGAGCACCGAAGAATGGCGAAAAGCCCGACGTGTGCCACGCACGAAAACTTTACGCCGTATACTTGGCCTCACGCAGCAAGAGTTTGCAGCACGGTATCACATCCCCCTCGGTACGCTTCGGGATTGGGAACAGGGGCGCACGCAACCTGATCAACCGGCCCGCGCCTACCTCACGGTGATTGCCCGCGATCCCGAAGGAGTGCGGCGAGCCTTGGCAGCGCAACCCTCGTAGCCGCTCTATCTTCTCTTAAGGACTGCTTCTCGGATTTCCACCAACAAGGCTTTTTTTGAGGTATTTCCGCCCCAGTCCAATGCTTGTCAGGTCGATATACTCATCGGCGCGGGGGAACAGCGGTGGGGCAGGGGGGACACCAAAGGGACACCGCAAATCTTGAAAGTTAAGCCTGTAAATATGCGAAATGACTAGAGTTATGGCGGAAGCGCATGGGAATCGAACCCACCTGGGAACGCCTTCACGCCCCCACACCGGATTTGAAGTCCGGGAGCCCCACCAGTGAGCTTGGCGCTTCCAAGGAAGGCAATATATACTGCTGCAAATAATTTGGCAATCTCCCTTTGGGAGGAATAGCCGCAACCATCGGTGGATTCGTTACGGGTCTGCCGAAACTATACCAAAAACTCCACGCCGCGCGAGGTGTCGAGGATGGCGGCACCCTAAATTTCCACCAACTCGTATTCTCTGGAACCGATCCCTATTTCTGAGGCGTAGATTAACTGGCGTTCCCAGCCGATATGCGGGTAAACGGCCCTGATCTTGTCGGCGCACGGCTTCTCGATTCCCTTTAGACGTGAGGATTCAAGAAGAGGTTGGCTGTTTACCAGGTCCACGCATGCCTGGTCTATCGCAACGGGGTCCGTTGAAGCGGTGATGCCGATATCGCCGACGATCGGAGCGTCTGCAAAGGGGTAGCAGTCGCATGCGGGAGAAATCTGGGTAAGGAAATTGATGAAAAGTGAGCGTTTTTCCTTTCCCTTGAGTGCCCCGGCTGTGTATTCGACCATCTTTTCCATGAACTTGGGCAGGTCTTTTTCCCAGTTGATGGTGAGCGCGCCCTGCGGGCAGACGTGAATGCAACGCGCGCAGCCCGCGCAAAGTTCCTGGTCGATCCGCATGATTTTCGTGACAGATGCGCTCGGGGCCGGGATATCCGGCGGCCTGTCGACGAGGCTTATGGCGTCCTGGGCGCATTGCTCGATACAAAATCCGCAGCCTATGCACTTTTTGGAAATGACTTCCGGGGCAACCTCAGAATGCTGCGCCATTTTGCCTTTGCGCGAAGCCGTTCCCATTCCGATGTTTTTGATCGCGCCGCCAAAGCCCGATGCTTCGTGCAGTTTGAAATGGGCAAGCGACACGAGTGAATCCGCGCGAACAATCGCAGAGCCGATCAACACCTTTTTGAAGTGTTTCAGGTTCACCGGGACGGCTGCCTCGTCGTGTCCATCGATGCCGTCGGCAATGATAAGGGGGGCGCCGATAACCGGGTAGGCAAAGCCGTTCAGAATGGCCGTATTCAAGTGGTCCACGGCATTACTGCGTGAACCGGGGTAGAGTGTCCCGGAGTCGGTGAGGAAGGGCCTGCCGCCTGCTTCCAGAACTGCGTCCACCACGGGACGAACGAGCAGAGGCCGGATAAACCCCGTGTTGCCTCTTTCACCGAAATGAATCTTGACCGCGGTGAGCCCCTTTTTCCTGACGATTGCTTCCAGCCCGGCGGCACGCGCAAGGCGCTGGATTTTCGTCAACAGGCTGTTACCGAATCCTGTACGCAAACTGGTAAAATAGACCGTGCTCGCCATAAAACACCTCAATAACGTTGAATGGTAAACGATGAAGATCTGACGGTGGCCGGGGAGGAGCTTTCCCTCCACTGTCTTTCCGGCGCCTTGTGATCATTTTGAATGCAACACCGTATTAACCCCCGACAGGAGCGAGTAAAACGGCAATGATCCCCGCGAGGAAAATCCCGTCGAAAGTTCCAGCCCCGCCGATTGATGCCACGGGTGCACGCAGATAGCTCAGTTTATCCAGGTGAAGAACGTCCGCCCCGATGAGTGTCCCCAGTGTTCCGGCGACGTAGGCCGTTGGAGCGGCAAAACTATAATTGAAGACCATGGCCGCTATTGCCGCGGCAATGGGCGGAACGAGCCAGGGAACCGCGATTCCGACACCGGGAACCGGCCGTGCGTTCTTATAAACGACATAAGTGACCGCGGCAAGCGCGATCATCATACGGATTGGATGGGGTGAGTTGGCCAAAAGATACAGCGAAATAACAGCAGGAATGACAGCGCCTCCCACATTTACCGCAAGCACCATTTCATTCGGACGATCTGAATGCGGAGGACGGAACCGCATTCCGAAAAAGGAGACTATCTTCCAGTCGTCGACATCGTCTTCGAGCCGGATCCTGCGCAGTGGAATGTTGATCATGCTGCCGACAATGCAAAGGAACAGGAGCGTAAAAAGATACTCGGGCGGAATGCCGATTTTGGTAAACGCCCATGAAAACAGACCGAACTGGATCAGCCCGAAAGCCACCAGGAGCAGGAATATGGATATGAAGACAAAGAAAATCAGAAAAGGTGGAAAAAACATGTGACAGCCCTCTCAGAAACGTCCCCGGATTAAGGTTCATAAAATGTTTTCAGACGCCGGCCGTTATTCTTTGTATGCCCCGGGCGCAATAAACGGCCCGAATTCGTCCTTGAGACCCTCCAGTTTTTGCAGGGTCGATCTCCACATCCGGCGGTACTCTTGCGGGCAATCGGGCGCGGTGCGTTTGTAGAAGCGCAAGGCACGCTCGAGTTTGGCTGTCCATGCATCGATCCGGAACTTGAAGAGTTCCTGGTAGAGTTCCCCGGGAAAATCCTCCTGCAGGATTTCCTTAAAAAGAGATTTGAGGTCCTCATACCTGGGAATGAAACCAAGCGGGGTCCGGTAAGCGTCAACTTCATCGTATATACGCTGTTCGGCCCAATGCAGCCAGACTTTCTTGGCAAGTTTGTGGGTGAGAAAATTTCCTTTTTCATCTTTGAGAAAGTAATTAACGGCATAGATTCGCGGGACTTGCTTCATGCCCTCGACAAATCGGATATTGTTTCTGACATACTCGCCTATCGGATAGCTGATGAAATCAAGGTTCGCCATCGGCTGGGGGGCGAGCACACCCTCCAGTCCAATGGTGGCCGAGGTCGTCTCGGATTCCAGAGTGCATGCCTTGAGGAGAATTCCACTCTCCCAGTCCGCAGATTCTTCTATGGGCACCGAAGTGTTGCTGTCCCTGCCGCCATAGATTATGCCCCGGACCAGCACACCATTGCCGTCGTTATAAGCAGGGTCGATGTTTTCGAGGTATCCGAGCCTCAGCGTATACCGGGCGTTACTGTGCGCAAGCGGAATCGGATTGCCTTCCTCGTCCGGTTTTCCTTCGAACCAATCTCCTGAAAAATTCCGGCCGTGGTCGGGATGATTCACCCCCATGCCCAACCAGTAAGGTTGATTGTCCGGACCAGTGAGGACGTTTGAAAAGATGATTTCCGGCCCCGCCGTATTAAGGGTCTTGAAAATAAGGGGGTCATCCGCCACATTCACGTCTTTTATGATCCCGAATATGCCGTTTTCGACGTTAACTGCTCTAAACTCACCATTTATATTGCGGAAATAAGCAATGTCGTCCCCGATTATCTTTTCGCCCGGCAGCATCGCGGTCGCAGTCTTTCCGCAGGCCGAGGGAAAAGCGCCGCAAAAGTTGGTCGAACGCCCTTTTTTCTCATTCTGGACAGACATGACGAACATGTGCTCGCACAGCCAGCCCTCGGTTCCGGAGAGCTTGATTGCCAGACGCATGGCGTGCTTTTTCAGCCCAACGCTGTTTCCCGCGTACTGATTATTCGTGGAAAAGACTATGAAGTCCTCCATATCCTGGTATATTCGCCGTTTGTCGAGGTCTATGCAATTGCCGAAGTCATCGAGGCGGCCCGCGCCATGCACGAAGCGGAAGAATTTATCCTTATGCTCCATGCGGCGAAAGTGCTCATAGCCCCGCCGATAAAGCAGTTCTTCGGAATGGCACACATAAAAAGAATCGGTCATCTGGACGCAAGCTATGGAAAAGGGGCTGTGGGTCGGGCCTTCGCAACTAAGTTTTACGATTGCCTGCTTGCCTTTCATGATACCTTTGAGAATGCCCCGAACTTCAGCCAGACCCTCCTGCCTCTCCTTGGCGAGGAGCGCGCCCATCAGCGGAACGAGTTCCTTACTCACGAGGTTCTTTGTGGCCCCGGGCGCCCGGCCCTGGTCATTAAAACCATCGTAATGGATTGTGTGGCCCTCTTTTGCCAGGGGTCTTTCCTCCCGGAGTCCCAGTGAGTTTTTTCTGATATATTCAGCGTCTTCGTCGCTATCGTCACACATGTAAACAGAGTCGGGCTCGCAAAGCTCGGCATATTCGCCTATGAACTCGAAGAGCTTGAGGTTATCGAGTTCGAGGAGTTTCCGGTAACTTTCGGCGGACATTTTCTGTCGCAGAAGCAACGCGTAGTGGTTGTCGTCAAGCCCTGACATGTTCTGTATCCCTTCCGGCTGATATTTAGGAACTGCATCCTGATAAAGCTACTAAGTCACGCCTCAAAAAACTGTGCAAAGTCTTAAATGTTTTCTCCGTAGATACTCAAAACCGCATCCATCAGGGTTGTAAAATACTGCTTATGGGGGGTGCAGATATCTGTTCGTTCCGCCTGGCCGCCGCGGCAGACGCGAATGCCGGGGCATCCGGCGTTTTCGGCGGCCATCATATCCGAGTCGTAATCCCCAATGAAAAATGTCTGGTCCGGGTCGATACCGGCAAATCGGCAGGCGGCAAGTATCATTGCCGGGGCGGGTTTACGGCACTCACATTTTTCATCCGGACGATGCGGGCAGTAAAAGGCGGCCGCAATACTTCCGCCGCAATCCTCAACCTGCCGAATGACTCCTTCATGAGTTCCCCAGAAATCTCTCCAGTTGATAAGACCGCGATTGACGCCCGACTGGTTGCTGATCAAAATGACCCCGATATCGTTGCGGTTGAGGTGTTTGAGCGCTTCGAGGGCATCCTGGTAAAAGCATACTTCGTTAAAGCTCTTTACATAATCGGGCCGATTCACATTCAAAATGCCGTCCCTGTCCAGAAGGAGGAAGCGGCTGTTTTCAGGTTGGGCAGAGCTAAGCCATACAAGCATTTTTACCGGTCCGTCCGATTTGATTGAGAATATGCTCAAATCAGGCCTGCAAAAGATGTATATTATATTGAAGAAGCCTGACTTGAAGGTGGAAAGTAGGGCTTTCTTCGACTGTAAACTTTTATTTTAACACGAGACCATGCTTCAAGCAACCGATCTCGAAAAACTGCAAGATGAACTCGGGTACCGATTCCAGAACAAAGACCTTCTTTTCCGCGCGCTGGTCCATCGCTCCTTTGCATACGAGAATCAAGACATTGCGGCGGACAACGAGACCCTGGAGTTCCTTGGCGATTCGGTCCTCGGATTGGCGATAAGCCATCTGTTGCTCGAGCTTTTTCCGGACTTTGATGAAGGAGAGTTGTCCAGGCTCCGCTCTTCTATTGTGAACGAACGCGAGTTGGCGCTAATTGCGTCAAATGTCAATCTTGGAGAGTTTCTTCTCCTCGGAAAGGGGGAGGAACTTTCCGGGGGACGGCAGAAGCCTTCGCTTCTGGCCAACGGGCTCGAAGCGCTGCTTGCCGCCGTGTACCTGGACGGCGGCCTGGATTCGGCGGTCCGGCTGGTTCAAAAGATGTTTCATGGCTATCTCGAACACAGGGAAGAGGACCACCTGCTAAAGGCCCTGGATAAAGACTTCAAAACTCAGCTCCAGGAGATCACGCAGGCCAGGCTGAAGCTGACCCCCACCTATTTTCTCGAGGCCGAAGAGGGGCCCGATCACGACAAGACTTTCTTCATGAGGGTTGCAATCGGAGATCGGGTGCTGGCGCACGGTTTTGGCAAGAGCAAAAAGGAAGCGCAGCAGGAAGCCGCGCGAAAGGCCATCATTGAAATAGAAAAAGACTCCGGACTGCTTCACTCCCATGATTCCTAAGAAAATGATCTATCCCGTTTTCCTGCCCCATGCGGGATGCCCGTTTCAATGCGTTTACTGCAATCAGGAAGTGGTTGCCTCCCACGATCATGAGAAATCCCATATCCTGGAGATCGTAGAGTCCCGTTTGAGAGCTTACTCCAACCAGGTCGGCAGATCGGGCCGCTCCGGCGAGATTGCCTTCTTTGGCGGCACCTTCAGCGCTTTGCCGCCTGCGTTGATCGAATCTATCATTGCCGCTGCCTCTACTCACGTCAGGCAAGGGATTTTCACTGGAATTCGTTTTTCAACCCGGCCTGATTGTCTGGGGGACGAAGTCGTCGATCTTTTTTCAAAATATCCGGTGCGCACCGTTGAACTCGGCGTTCAGAGCCTATCTGACTCCGTCCTGCAAAAGAGCCGCAGAGGGTACTCCGTGAGATCGGTCCTGGATTCGGCAAAACGGGTCAGGGACGCAGGATGGGCGCTCGGCATTCAGATGATGGCGGGGCTGCCCGGCGACACTCGCAGGCTGTTTGACCAATCAATGCGCGAGGCGATTGCGCTCGCACCCGATTTTTTGCGTATCTACCCGACCCTGGTCCTTGAAGGGACAAATCTGGCTGACTCCTTTAGAAAGGGAATTTACACTCCTTTGAGTCTCGAGGAGGCTGTAACATGGCTTACACCTGCCTATGCGGCTGCGCTCAGGGCCGGCATAGCTGTCATAAGAATGGGGTTGCACCCCGACCCAGCCCTGGAAAAGCCCGGAGTTATTCTGGCGGGACCTTACCATCCGGCCTTCGGCCACCTGGTAAGATGCCGCTGGTGGCGGGACCGGGTAGATCAGGAATTTGCCTCGTTAACTGAACTCGCCGGAGGCGAAATTGTTCTGCGAGTCTCCCCAAACCAAGTGAGCGATGTTATTGGACATGGAAGGTCAAACCTCCTCCACTGGAAAGCCCGATGGGATATTGGCGTAAAGGTGATCGGAGGAGTTGGCCTGGACGGGATTGAAATGCTTGTCGAAAGACATTAATAAGGAAGTGAGTCAAGGAGGCCCTCTTTTGGCACAGGCCGGGGAAAAAAAAGAGTTCAAATCGGGATACGTCGCTATCGTAGGGGCGCCGAACGTGGGGAAGTCCACTCTGCTAAATCAGCTTCTGAAGCAAAAGATCTCTATAACAGCGCCTAAACCCCAAACGACCAGGAACCGCATCCTCGGAATACTCACAGGAAGCGGCTGCCAAATCATATTTGTGGATACGCCCGGGATACACAAAGCGCAGGATGAATTCAACCGGGGACTCGTCGAAACGGCGCTCTCCACTCTGGGCGAAAGCGACGCCGTACTCTTCATGATAGAGCCGGAATTCGCCTACGGACCGACCAATGAGTACATCATGCGCAACCTTCGCCGGCTTCATACGCCAGTGATACTCCTGATCAACAAAGTGGATGCGCTCAGGAATAAAGGCGAATTGCTGCCTCTAATCCAGGGTTATCGGGAGCGGCTTGATTTCAAGGCCATAATTCCCATTTCCGCGCTGAAAGGCGAGGGGACAGGGGACATCCTGGCGGAGGTCGTTGCGCTTTTGCCGGAAGGGCCGCAATATTACCCCGAAGATTACGTCACAGACCAGCCGGAACGCTTTTTTGCAGCGGAGCTGATCCGGGAGAAGGTCTTCCACCTCGTTCACCAGGAGATTCCGTACGGGGTGGCTGTGGTTATCGACAAATTCAGCGAAATACCCGAGAAGAACCTCATAGAGATCGATTCGACGATCAATGTGGAACGCGGGTCTCACAAGGCCATCATAATAGGCAAGGGCGGACAGATGCTCAAGGAGATCGGAAAACAGGCCCGAAGGGAAATAGAGACCTTCCTGGGATGCCACATATACCTGGGTCTTTTTGTGCGCGTTCAGAAAAACTGGAGAAAAGACCCAAGGGCCCTGCTCGAGTTCGGGTACCGGAAGACCCCTGCGTGAATTCGGTACCCCCCCGGAGCTATTCGTGCTAGAATGCCCTTTGATTGCAACAACATGGTTCGATCTTGTTTTGGACAGATGATCACAACGTGAGCAAGAAAAGCAAAAGCGAGCTAAATTGTCTCCATGAATTTAATCGATGCCGCCCAAAAAGTCGCCACGTACCTTGATGAGGTATCCTCGATGGGTGCGCTGCGGCATTTTCTCATGGAGCATTTCCAAGAGGCGCATTCCATCCTCATCGTCGGCGGCACCTTGCGGGACCTTTTTTTAACCCCCGGAAGAGCACCCAAAGACATCGACGTTGTTCTGGAGGGAGTTGAACCAAGGGATGCCTGTGAAATTCCGGGCGCGGGCAGAAACTTCTTCGGGGGCATAACGATCACTTATGAAGGGTCTGTAGTCGATATGTGGCGTCTGGAGGATACCTACCACCTCAAGCAGTTCCCCCTGCCATGTAGCGTATCGGGCTTTCTTGAAGGCGCCCCTTTCAACCTCGACAAGATCGCGTATGATATCCTCACGGGCCAGCTTTATGACAACGGGTGCCTAGCAGGGATACGTCAACATGAAATCCGATATGCGCCTGCCTGGCCATATCTGGAACCGATTCAGGCTGCCCGTGCCATTCTTCTACACTGGAAAACCAAGTTCTCCTTCGATGACTCCGCAGAGCAACTCCTCCAACGCGCTGCCGATAGAATCGAAAAGGATCCCGCTGAAGTTGCCAACATAAAACATTACCTGCGACATCTGAAAAAATTTTTCCTGGAACAATCGGCTGATCCCGTTATTGAAGAGATACGGCGATTCTCAAAACAGGTCGCATGAACAGGAACGCAGCAATGCCTGGTGACCCGGAAAAAGCTTTCATTTCCGACATGAAAGGAATATTCGGCCAACACTCACAGTTGTGGACCGTCACTGTTGAAACGATCAAGATACTGGTCACCGTTAGCGCCCTGCCTATTCTGGCGGTAGGCATATCAATCGGAGCCGCCAAGCACGATGTGGAGATTTCCAATCTTCCATCCGTTGTTATCATGACGTTGTTTTTCACGCCAATGGTAGACCTTGTGATCGTTAGCCTTATCATGCGGCACCGGTTCGAGATGCTCTTCTATGCTCGAGCCCTCAACAAATACAGAGCCATTTATTCAGACTGGGCGCAAGCAGCAGGAATCCCCCCCCTCGATCTCAGGCCCATGCCTGTCGACCATCGCCTTCCGCGCAATTATGAGCCTGCCGGACCTGCGGGGTTGATAGTCCACGGCACGGGGGTCGTCAATGGCCTTTACCCGGGGCTCGGGATGTACAGCGTCCATGCAGGATCGTTTGGTGTTTCTTTGGTTACGGGACTCGCTTATTTAAAAATTACGTACTCGTAAAATAACTCTGCTCGGGATGCATAACGACCCGTCTGTTCGGGTCCCTGCCGATGCTCTCCGATCTCAGCCCGTTTTGCTCGGCCAGCATGTGCTGGAGCCTTCGCACGCGGGAGTTTTGAGCCGAGAGTTCAACGGCGCGGCCGTGCTCACGGATGGCTTCAATGGCAGCCCGGGCCTCTGTGACCCCCGCCGCCTCATCTTTGTTTACCACATCCTCAGAAGGGAAAAGCGAGCGCAGGAAATTCTCCATCTGGGTCGTAGTGTTGCTCTTCAGAACATATCTGGGCGTTCCCCGCGATTCGGCTTCCCGAATACTCCCCGGCTGCCGCTTCTCCTGGGATTTCAGGGTAACAATGAGGTCGGCCCTGTCGATGTCTGAAGCGATTATCGCCGGCACCCGAAGTTTCTCGATTACGCGTTCGAGTCTTATCCGGCTCACCCCATAGGAGAATATCCTGATATTTCTCCGTCTCTGCCGCCTGTGCGCCAGTGTCAGGACCGATTTGCCGGCAGCGGCCTCTGTTTTGTTCTCTTCGGGCAGTTCAGCCCGGCTCACCTCCACCCTGCCGCCTTCAAGCCTGGTCCGGATTTCAGGAGACACCGGAACCCCCCTCAGAAACCGGTCCACCACCTCGGCAACATTTTCGTAGACAGCCAGCCGGCCGCGCTCCTGGATTTCGATCATCACGTTGAAAGTCGGGGGCGCTTTGCGCTCGAGCACCGTCTTTTGGGTTCTGCGCCTTCGGGCCTCTTCATCGGATAGTGTAACGGCCTGGATGCCGCCCACAAGGTCCATGAGGGTCGGATTTTGAAGAAGGTTTTCCAGGGTCCTGCCATGCGCGGTGGCGATGAGCTGCACGCCCCGTTCGGCAATCGTTCGAGCAGCGGTTGCTTCAGCCTCCGTTCCGATTTCGTCTATTACGATGACCTCCGGCATGTGGTTTTCGACGGCCTCGATCATGACCGCGTGCTGCTTATGGGGCGAAGGTACCTGCATCCGGCGCGCGCGGCCGATCCCGGGGTGCGGAATATCTCCGTCTCCGCCTATTTCATTTGAGGTATCGACAATGATTACCCTTTTGCCCAGATCGTCCGCCAGAACGCGCGCAGCCTCCCGGAGCAGGGTCGTTTTCCCGACGCCGGGCGGACCCACCAGCAGCAGCGATTTGCCTGCTTCAACGACGTCGCGCACGATGTCCACGGTACCGAAAACCGCTCTTCCAATCCGGCACGTCAGGCCGATGATCGACCCGGCCCTGCTCCTTATCGCCGATATCCTGTGCAGGGTGCCATCGATTCCCGCCCGGTTGTCCTCGGAAAACTTCCCCGTATGGGAAACCACGTAGCCTAAATCGTCGCGTGTAACCTGTTCGTTCGATAGATATTCCATCTTATTCTCGAACCGGACCTCCGGCTTTCTTCCCAGATCGAGCACAATTTCGAGAAGCGAAGAGGAGTCTTGCCTGGACTCGACTCTTTCGCGAATGAGCGGAGGGAGCACCTCGATCAGCGATTGGAGGTCATCGGCCGAATTTGCAGCGTGATTCAATTCGTTTTCTCCATGATCTTCGTCAGTGCGATAGGTAATGTTAACAAGCGCCTCCCTCGACAACCAGAATTGCGGAACCCTGCATCCTGTCCTCTTTGAGACTGAGCAGCGCCTGGTTGGCCTCAATGAGCGGGAAAATCCGAACCCGGGGCCTGATAGGGATTTCGGCGGCGATCCGAAGCAGCTCCAAGCCGTCGCGGCGAGTATTTGCCGTTACGCTGTGGATGTTTTTTTCATGGAAAAGGTGATTCTCGTAATCCAACCGTGGGACCGGGGTCATGTAGATGCCCGCAAGGGCCAAAGTACCGCCTTTCCTTAAATGCTCCAGGGCCTTGGGGACGAGGTCGCCGGCCGGCGCAAAAATGATCGCGCTGTCCGTCAGAACCGGCATCTCTTCGGATTTTTCACCCACCCATACCGCGCCCAGGCTCCGTGCAAGCTCTCTATGTTTTTCCCCGCGTGTGCACACGTAAACTTTGCAGCCCATGTGCACAGCGATCTGGATCACTATGTGGGCCGAGGACCCGAACCCATATATCGCAAGGCTTTCACCGGGACGCAGCCCGCTGCGCTTCAGACTGCGGTATCCAATAATGCCGGCGCACAACAGCGGCGGGGCGTCCAGGTCGGAAAAGACATCGGGTATCGGATAGGCGAACTCTTCGCTTACGACAGCAAACTCGGCATATCCGCCCTGCTCATGATAGCCGGTAAACCGGGCGCTTTCGCACAGGTTTTCCTGGCCGCTCCGGCAGTAAACGCATTCTCCGCACGTATGGCGCAGCCACGCAATACCGATTCTTTGCCCGAGAGCAAATCTCATCGATCCTTCCCCGAGCCGATCTACTATCCCCACGATCTGATGCCCGGGAATAACCGGGTGTCCAGGAAAAGGCAGTTCGCATTCGACCACGTGAAGGTCCGTTCGGCAAACGCCGCATGTCCTTACCCGGACCCTCACTTCTCCGGGGCCCGGGGACGGGTCGGGAAGCTCCATGTATTGAAGAGGGGCTGATTCAATGGGCGCGCATTCATTGAGCACCATAGCCTTCATGATCTCCCCCTTTTGCAAAGGGAACTTTGCGGGTTGATTTGTTCCCGCAAATTCTTCATAATTGCCGAATCTGAGGACCGTAACGGAGCTGAACTTGCCTGACGGAAACAATATCAAAAAAGCACTGCCCCACAAAGCGCCATTTGTTATCCGGCTCGCCGCATGGGGGGCCGCGGTCCTTCTTTTTCTTGCGTTACTCGCGATTATCGTGCTGCATTTGCCTCCCCTCCAAAAGGAAATCATATTCAGGGGCGTCGCACGGATCGAGGCTGCCACGAACTTCAGGGTACAAATCCTGTCTTATCAGTGGTGGCCCTTTTCCGGCATATATTTAGCCGGGGTAAAGATCGAGTCGGAAGGAAAAGAGATCCTCAACTGCGATAAAGTTCACCTCAATTACCGGCTGTCAACAAAGCGGCCTTATATCATTGTTGAAGAAGTCTACCTGGAGAAACCGTTTTTGCAGCTTGAAAGAAGCGCCGACGGCAAATGGCTTGTCCCTGCCTCGTCCGCAAAAAAAGGGCAGGGGAGTGGACCCGGGGATGAGCCGTGCTGGACCCATATGCAGCTTCCCACAATTCAGATCGTTTCGGGCACAATTGAAGCCAGGCAACAAGGAAATACGATTCTATCCATTAAAGACATTTCCGGGGCCGTTCATCTTAAAGCAGTGCCAGGGGCTGAAGGCCCCAAGATTCGGCTGGATTTTGAAAATCTTCATGCCCGGGCACAGATCGGCCAATCCGGGACATGGGGCATTGAGGGTTCCGGAGTGCTCGATGAACAGGAGTTACAGGTCCGAAGTATGATTCTTTCCGGCCCGAATGACTGCCGGGTCGAGATACAGGGACAATGGGACATTAGAAATTTCGACGAAGGGAAAGCAAATCTGCTGATAACCAACTTTTCCGCCGACGGCATCCCGTTGCTTCAGCCAAACCTAAGTGGACTTTCCGCCCTTTCCGGAAGCATTGCCGTAACGCGTTCCGAAGGCAGGTGGTCCATCGAGCACGACGTGTCGACGGATCTTGGCAGCGTTAAAGGCATTCTCCAGATCGAAAAAACACCTGCCGGTCCTCACGCCGTTCGACTCGATTCGCGCTTCGCAGACCTAAAGGTCCATTTATCGTCCAATTTGCCCGATTGCCGCCTGAACGGCCGTGTGGAAATCACAGCGGGAATCGAAGGCGGGAATCTTCTTGAGGCTCAATTCACAGCCGGGCTCGATCCATCCACGGTCGGCGCCGAGACGATCCAATTATGCGAGCTTAGCGGGACATTCAAGCAAAGCGTTCTGACGATCAGGAGCAACGCCCTAAAATGCTCCCTTGCCGATCTCACGTTTTCGTTGATCGCCGATCTGCGCGGTTTATCGGATGTCAGACACAAAGGCGGGATAAAGGCGGAAGTCAGTCTGGAAAGGGGGAACCTGGAGAAAATAAACTCCCGGCTCCATCAAAAGGTCGGGGGCCAGATTTCGGTCGAAGCCAACTACGATCCGGGTAATTTTACAAACCCAAGACTCTGGCAGGCCAAAATCGACGCCAAAGTAAACATTCCGGAAACCGTCTCTCTTAAAGGCTCGCTAACCTATAACAACGAACTGCTCAAGACAAACTACGACCTCGATTTGACAGACGCACAGAAAATCGCCCTGCTCTTCCCTCAATGGCAGGGGAAGGGGAGGGTGGTTTCGCGAGGGACCCTGAACGGAAAATGGCCGGATTTGTTCTGGGATGGTGAAATTAACTCTCCGCGTTTTCAGTATTCAAATTATCAGGCGGACCAGCTTGCCATTAAAGGAAAGGGAAAGCTCACCGGAAAAGAAGAGCGGCGCGAAATTTCTCTGAAGGCTCAGAATGCAGTTATCGACGGCAGAAAGCTTGCTTCGCTCACCCTCGATCTCGATCAGCAAAAAAGCTCATGTTCTTTCCAGTTTAAAGGAGACGGGATTCTCAATCAGCTCTCCGCTCGCCTTTCCGGCAAGCTGGACAGGATTTGGGAATTCCCGCTCGTGTCTGTGTCGACTCAGGGCCAACTCGGGTGGAAGGAACTCAGCGGGACCGTGGACGCAAGGTTCGACATCGAAAAAGATGGAATAAAAATCCATTCGGCATCTCTGCAGAAGGGCAGAGAGAAAATAACAGCTTCCAGGGGCGCCATATCCAGATCCAAGACAGAACTTTTGCTTTCCGTCGAGTCGATCAACGCCGCACAGGTGTCTGAGATGCTCGGTCTCAAAGATCGGCTGGGCGGGACCATTTCCGGGCAGATACAGGTAAGCGGCAGACCCGATCAGCCTGAGTGCAGACTCAGCGTTCAGGGAACCGACTTTGCCATCCATGGCAAACAGCAGATTGAAGCGCTCACTTTGCAGGGAAATTATTCAAAGGATACCCTTAATGTCCATGGTACGGCGAAGGCCGTTGCGGTCCGGACCCCAATGGCGATTTCCGCCAAAATTCCTGTCCGGCTCAGCTTCAATCCACCCCAGTTTGACTTGAGACTTTCCGAGGAATTCAGCTCGGACGTGAAGATCTCAGGCTTGAAAGCTGAAGCGCTTCTGCCTTTTTTAGGCTTTCTGTCGAAGGCGGGCGGACAACTGGAAGGGGCCATCCGCTGCGGAGGCAGTCTCAAACAGCCGGTTGTGAGCGGCGCGGGGACATGGAAAGACGGGTCCTTTCAGGAAAAACGATGGGCCCATCCGGCTGAAAACATTCAGGCCGAGTGGCAGGTTGACTCGAAGTATCTTTACGTAAGGAAGGCCGCAGTCTCTCACCTGGGCGGGACCGTTTCGGTAACAGGTCAGATAGATTACCCGCAATTCAAGACGCTCAATTTCAAAGCTGAGGGCAAGGACCTCCAGGTTAGCAACATCTATGGAATAGAAGGAAAAGTTTCGGGAAATGCCGAGATAAAGGACAACCCCGAGGCTGCGGAACTGACCGGGACACTGCTCTTCTCCAAGGCACAGATGAGCCTTGGCAAACTTGAAACCGATATCGCGCAGAATATCGAGATCATCGACCCGCACACCAGCGGGGATTTGATTGAACTGAGGACCTCGAAACATCCCAGTGAATTTTCCAACAGGCTCACCATGGACGTAAAGCTCGAATTGCCACAAGACGGCACATGGGTGACCGGAAAGGGCTTGAAAGCGGAAATAAACGGCAGTCTCCGGCTGAAAAAAGATCCCGCCGGGCCGGTCAGGCTCGTCGGCGAATTGCATGCCCTGAGGGGTGTCTATAATTTTCAGGGGAAGGAACTGAAGATAGTCGAAGGCTCAATGGTGTTCCAGAGTACGCCGCAGCCCGATCCTCAACTCCGGATAATTTGTCAGAAAGAGATCAGGGACGTCACTGTTCAGGCGCTTGTTTCCGGACCGCTGAGTCGTCCGAAACTTGTGCTCAGCAGCATACCGGCTATGAATCAGGTGGATATTCTATCTTATTTCATGTTCGGACGCCCCGCGGGGGACCTTAGTACAAGCCAGAGTTCCCAGTTGCAGAGCGGCGCCGCTTCCTGGCTGGGTTCCGAGAGTTCCGGTATAATCAAGAGCGTTCTGGGCGACCACGTCCTGGCCCCGGATGCGGTTGGCTACAGGAGCTATACGGACAAGTACGATCATAGATTCAACTATGATGAGACGCAGGCAGTGACCGGCAAGGAGACCGGCATAGTTGAAATCGGGAAGAACATAACCCCGGACCTTCACGTCACATACGGAAGGGAAATAAAGGGAACAGAGGGCAACGAAGTCCAGGTTGAGTACAGGGTCGATAGAGGCGTGTCACTCAGGACACAGGTCGGCGCCGAGCAGAGTGGGGCTGACATCTTCTGGAGGCATGATTTCGGTAAGTAATAGTATATGGAAGAAAGGGAGTTTTCGTATGAAAATGAATGAGGTCCGGAGTCTCGCCAAAAGTTTGGGGATAATTTCGTTCGGGAAGAGCAAGCTTGAGCTGATAAGGGAAATCCAACGCAAACAGGGCAATTTCGATTGCTTCGGGAAGGCCACCAGCTATTGTGACCAGCTCGAATGCCTTTTTCGCGCATCCTGCCTTTCTGAAAAACATTAAAAAAGAAAGGGCGGCGGCCTCGGGATGATTGATATGCCTAATAGCGGCAATGCCGTTTTTTTGCAAATCCAGAACAGCAAGAAACCGGACCAGATAATCAGTGTTATCATGAGCGTTTCGGAGGGCCATTTCGAGACACGGGGTTTGAACGGGCTTTTCGGCTTGGATGAGATATGGATAGAACGCAACGAATTCCTCATATCAATGCAGGAATACGCAATGTTGTTGTCCTATCTGCTGGAGACTATGTCGGCAGCCCAGGAACTAAACCTTCCATACACCTACATGGAGGATTTCGAGTATAAAGGCAGGCGATATTCGCTCATCAGGCAAAACGGTCACAGGGTCCTCAGAAAGAAAGACCAACTCTAAGATGTCTTTGAACACCTGCTGAAGGTCTCATTCCAGTTCGGCTGCCTCAAGCGGGGCGAATCCTCTGCGAACGGTATTTTCCACTATGTTTCTCGCAATCATGAAGTGCAGAAGGTAGTCGGGACCTCCCGCCTTGGATCCAAGGCCTGACATTTTAAACCCGCCGAACGGATGGCGTCCGACAACAGCGCCGGTGCACCCCCTATTTATATAGAGATTCCCCGTCCTGAAACTCTCGCGCACCTTTCTGATATTTGTAGGGCTTCTGGAAAACACTCCACCGGTCAGCGCGTATTGCGTCCCATTTGCCACGCGCAGCGCCTCATCAAAATCCCTGGCTCTTATTACCGCAAGCACAGGCCCAAAAATTTCCTCCTGAGCCAGTCTGCCGTCAGGGTCCACATCGGTGAAAATGCATAGCGGGACGAAATAGCCGTTGTCCAGTTGGATTGTACGTTCAAACAGCGGGTACCCGGCTTTTTTCCCGATCTCGATGTAGCTCAGCACCTTGTCGCGCGCGGCCGGTTCTATGACAGCCCCCATGAAATTGTGCGGGAATTCGGTAGGCCCGACGTTGACGCTCTGCGCCGCTGCTACCAACCTCTCCATAAACCGCTCATAGATGACATCGACCACTATCAGCCGCGAGCATGCCGAGCATTTCTGCCCCTGGTATCCGAAAGCAGACTGGAGAACATAGATGACGGCCTCGTCCAAATCGGCGTCCGAATCGAGGATAATGGCGTTCTTGCCGCCCATCTCAGCGATGACGTTTTTAACCGATGAAGACTCCTTGTGGATTTCAGATGCCTTTGCAATAATATGAAGCCCAACGTCTTTGCTGCCCGTAAACGCGACCAAGGCAACGTCGGGATGTCCTGTCAGGCTGTCTCCCAATGTTGCGCCAGGTCCGGGAACAAAATTGAAGACCCCCTCAGGCAAACCAGCCTCTTCGAAGATGCGGGCGAGCATATATCCCGTTACGGGCGACTGCGATGCAGGTTTGTAGACCACGGTATTCCCGGTGACCACGGCCGCAGAACTCATCCCGGTCGAAATGGCCAGCGGAAAGTTCCACGGAGCGATAACCACCGCTACTCCTCGCGGTTCATACAGCAGATGGCTCATTTCACCGTGGACGTGTCCCATCGCCTTGGGACGGCTGTACCTGAGCATCTCCCGGCCGTAGTATTCGAGGTAATCAATTGCGTCGCAGACGTCGGCATCCGCCTCACTCCATGATTTGCCGACTTCAAGAACCTGGAGCGCCGCGAGTTCGTAACGCTTGAGCCGTGCCGAAGCCGCTGCCTTGAAAAGATACCCGGCTCTTTTTTCTGCGGGCTTGTCCCGCCAGCCCGGGAACGCGGATTTTGCGGCCGTAATTGCCGATACAGCTTCTTTGGTACCTGCCGAAGAGACGATTCCCACTGTTTCATCAGCGCGATCAGGGTTCAAAGACTCAAACCGGGAGGCCGTATGAATCTTTTTTCCACCTACCTGTAAGGGAACCTGTATTGGAAAGCTCTCGCGCACTCTCTTCAAGGCGTCGGCAAATCGGGCACGATGCTCCGCGCGTGACCAGTCGAAAACGGGTTCTATCCTGTAAGGGCCGACGCCGCTATGTTCGGCCGGTTTTTGCGGCTTTCTTTGCACTTCTTTAAGCCTGTCGGCCGGGTTGCTCAAAAGGTCGTCCCCGGGCAGCTTCTCCGAGAAGGTCTGCCTCAGAAAGGATTCGTTGGCCGTGTTCTCGAGCAGCCTCCTGACCAGGTAGGACATCCCCTGCAACATCTCACCCACGGGGCAGTAAACACGAACGTGCAAACCCGCTTTGCGAAGAGCATTGCGAACCGGCTCACCCATCCCGTAGAGCACCTGAAATTCCAGATGTTCGTCGGTTGCGCCAAGTTCTTTGGCTGTCTCGGCAACCGCCGCTATCGACCGGATGTTGTGAGAGGCACACGCGAGCTTTATCCGGCGCCTGTTTTGAAGAATGATGCGCGCCAGCCGCTCGAAATTGGCGTCTGTTTCAGATTTGCCGGTGAATACGGGCGACGGCCAGTTCTTCTGATTCGCCACGATGAGTTCATGGTCCCAATAAGCACCCTTAACAAGGCGGATGGTGAAACGGAAGTCGCCACGAGCAGCCCAGTCCATCATGTGCTCGAGGTCTTTTTCGCTTTCGCGCAAATAAGCCTGGATAACTATGCCGGTATGCGGGTACCTGCTGAATTCGGGTTCCTCCATAAGACTGCGATAGAGCGCAAGCGTCAGGTCCTTTATTCCATGGTGTTCCATATCAAGGTTTACGAAAGCGCCGGCCTGCATCGCCTTGCGCAGGATGGGACGCAAACGCTCCTTTGATTTTTCGATCGAGTGCTCAAACGCGCAGGCGTTCATCTGTGAGTACATGGCAGAGGTCTTGAGTGAGACATTCACCCCGGGAGAATGACCCCAATCGAGGTCGTTCGAGACTCCGCCAAGGGGGTGCCATTTGTTCCGGGCGGTGTTGAGGAAGTCAAACAACTCGAGATACCGCTCCAGGTACCCCTCAGCTTCATTTTCGGACACAACGGCTTCGCCCAGAAGGGCGATAGAGAACGCCAGGCCTTTGGAGCGCAGTTTTTCAAGCACGGGCAGGCTGTCTTGCGCAGAAGCCCCGGCAATGAACTGCCTGGCCACTTTGCCGATGTTTCTTCCGATCCCCCCGGCAATGATCCTGGAGGTCATCCACGACGGGGCAACGTACTTGATCCCCCAGTTCACTGCAGAAGGGAAGTTCAGGGCAGGATCGGAAAAATACTGTTGAATGTGACTGATTACTGCATCGGCGCCCTTCAGGCAGGGAAACACATCGATGAAGCGCAACATCTGGACTTTAAAGGCCTCGTTGTGCATACACCACCCGACAAGCTTGCCTACCCAGTATTCCTTGCTGAAGATAGAGCCGGATTCTCCCTCCATCAGGTCGTAGAGGCGATATCCAGTTGCGCGTATCCTGCTTTCGACATCGGCATTCATTAGCAATCCCTGTGTGATTCGAATCTAAATATCTCTTTTATGCCTCTCTTTTCGCCCTTGTTTCTTCCATCCGCGCTGAGCGACATTGTTTGCACCTTTGCCGGGAATTTTCCCGCGGTACCGGGCTTCAAAATGATGCGGCTCGACGATAAAAGAACCCGGCGCCGTGGCAGAGGAGGGCTTGTCCGCCGATTTGCAGGCACGTCCGGCAACTTTTTCAGCCAAGTCCTGGCGAATCTTTGGAAAGAGTATAAATTCCGCAGGGATAGATTCGACAAGGTATAGATGCGGCCCGCCGTCAAGGAAGGATATGCCACTCCCGGCCGCCCCGCGCGCCAGTATTTCGATCAAAACCGGCGCCTGCTCCCGTCTTTTCGCGATCCTCAACGCAAGTTCACGCTGTGCGCAGACCGCTATAAATCGGCGGCTAGCGCTCTTCAAACCAATTGTTTGGGCATGAACCAGAGTTTTGGATTTCAAGCCGAAGTAAAGCCGCTCGGGCACATCAGAGGCAGGCGGATAGCAGGGCCTGGCAACTTCGGGACGAAGGCGCAGCAGGTTCCCGTCCAGCCCGAATGAAAGCTCGATTCCCAGCAACGCAAGCTCCCGGATTGTGGATTCACGCACAAAGCGCAAAGAAGGATCTTCCTGCAGGGCCCAGTAGAATTCCTTCCATGGCATGGCGCCATCGGGGTCCCAGAAGAGTCCATGTTCGCCGGGGGAATGCCGGGCGATGTAGTCGAGAATCCTGGCGAGTGTTTTTGGTTGATGCTTTAGCATGCCCGGGAGCTTTCAGCCGCAGAGTTGCTTACGTGATTATAAGATATACCAGGGGTAGATAAAACGAGCAAGGCCGGTTATCGTCGGTAAAATCTTCGAGCTGCCGATAAGTTTACATAATATATATTATCAGACATAAGGTGCGCCATCTTCTTTTTCACTTGACTTCAAACCGCTTTTCCATTACATGATTCGGGCGCCAAGCGGGAATAACTCAGTGGTAGAGTGCAACCTTGCCAAGGTTGAAGTCGCGGGTTCAAATCCCGTTTCCCGCTCCATAGCCAATTCGGGGTGGTTTTAGAGCCACCCTTTTTTTATGGACTTCCTGTCACTTCTGCCTATATTTCTAAATTATGAACCGAACCGCGCTGACCCGGCAGATTCATGCAATCCAGAGGAAGGCCTGGCAAGCCCTCAACGATGAATTTTGTTCCCACTTTGCTTCGAAAGATCATGTCCTTGTCACGATTGACCCGGACCCGGACGCCATCGGTTCGGCCCTTGCCGTGAAAAGGCTCCTCTGGCACAAGGTTTCCTCCACCTCGATCGGAATGATCAGGCCTATAAGAAGATTGAACAATCTCACAATGGTAAGGCTGCTCCACCTTCCCTTGTTCCTTTTAAAAAAGCAGGATACCGAGAAGTACCACAAATTCGTTTTGGTCGACGGGCAGCCCTCCCATAATGATTTATTCTCTCGGATTCATTATACGGCGGTCATTGATCACCATCCGGACACTGTGGGTGTGAGCGCCGGTTTCTCTGACGTGCGCCCTGAGTACGGGTCCACGTCCACCATAATGTCTGAGTATCTCAGGGCCGCAAGGATCAAGCCATCACAAGCCCTTGCCACCGTTCTTCTGTATGGAATAAAGACAGATACGCGCAACTTCGAACGCCACACGTTAATTGAAGACATCGAGGCTTTCAGGTACCTTTTCGAGTACGCTGATCACAATATTTTAAGAAAAATAGAGATCTCAGACCTCTCGCTTCGTGATACCCGGTTCTTCCATTTGGCCTTTGAGAGAAAACATGTCGTAAAGGACAGGATTTTCGTCCACCTCGACGAGGTGCCCTGTTCCGACATTTTGGTTGAGGTTGCCGAATTCATGCTCAAGATTCACGACATCTCCTGGAGTATTGTGTCCGGGATCATCCATCACGATACCCTTGTCATAGTCGTTCGCAACGATGGATACCGAAAGGATGCCGGCAGACTTGTCAGGCTCGCTTTCGGTTCTTTTGGTTGTGCGGGGGGACATCAGGCGATGGCGCGCGCCGAGATTCCGCTCAGCCGTCTGTCTGAAGTCATAGGGAAATTATCGTCTACTTCGGTCGAGCGTTTTGTTCGGCACAACTTCTCTCCATTCAGGAAATATTAGTAAATAGAGTGTATCCTTCTGATAAAACTGATAATAATGTCACTCTCAGCCACATGTCCGAGTGTCCGCCGTCGCTCAAGGTTGTGGATATCTTTACGGATGGGGCTTGCGCGCGTAACCCCGGGCCAGGCGGATGGGCCGCCATTTTACGCTATAAAGGGTCCGAGAAGGAGATTTCCGGCTTCGAGAGGCAGACCACTAACAACAGAATGGAAATGAAGGCGGTTATCGAGGCTCTGCGGACGTTGAAAGAACCTTGCAAGGTGAGAGTCCATAGCGATTCCAAGTATCTGCAGAATGGAATTACCCTCTGGATACATGGCTGGAAGCGTAACGGATGGATGACCAAGGATAGGCAGCCTGTCAAAAACCGGGAGCTTTGGGAGCTTCTGGACGATGTTTCGCGAAAGCACCAGATTGAGTGGGTGTGGGTACAGGGACATGCAGGCCATCGGGAAAACGAGCGGTGCGACGAGCTTGCCCGCCGGGAGATTATTAATAATACCAACGAGCCGGACTTCCGACGCTAGAGTTCTGCCGGCCCGCTCAGTACGTAACGACAGGCCCTCCCCTTCCCTATTCTGTTGAGCCTGCCGGTATCGACCAATTCGCTCAGTTCGCGCAAGGCCTGGCGCTCGGAGATTTCGGCAAGTTGTGAATAGTACTTATTCGTTATGAACCCGTGTGTTTTGATGAATGACATTGCCCGCATCTGCCGCACCTTAAAGCCCGAATCGGGTACTCGGTCACCGGCGTTCAGCCCGGGAACGGGCAAATTAGCCGCATCCGGAATTTTGTAGTCTTCTGTGGTGGTTACAGGCGCCGGGCCGGGCTCTCTCAGCTCGGAGGGCAGGTCTTTAATCTGGATTTCATGCCTGTCCGAAAGAATAATCGCTCTCTCGATCACGTTTTCCAATTCCCGCACGTTCCCAGGCCAGTGATAATCGAGAATGCGCTCCATGGCGCCCGAAGAGATGGCCATCAATTCCTGATGGTTTTCCTTCGCGTACTTGGCCAGAAAGTGATTTACAAGGAGAGGCAGATCGTCCGGGCGCTCGTGCAGCGGTGGCAAATAGACATGCACCACGTTCAGGCGGTAATAAAGATCGTTGCGAAACCGACCGTTTGCAGCGTCATCCTTGAGATTTCGGTTGGAGGCGGCTACTATCCGCACGTCCACTTTTAGCGTTTGACTGCCCCCTACCCTTTCGAACTCCATTTCTTGAAGAATCCGAAGCAGTTTAACCTGCAGAGGAGGAGACATTTCGCTTATTTCGTCAAGAAAGAGCGTTCCTTCATGAGCGAGTTCGAATCTTCCTTTTCGTTGGCTCACCGCCCCGCTGAACGCGCCCTTTTCATGTCCAAAGAGCTCGCTCTCAAGCAGTGTTTCGGGCAAGGCCCCGCAGTTTACAGAAATGAACGGCTGGTCTTTTCGCGGGCTGTTGTAGTGTATCGCCCTCGCAATCAACTCCTTGCCGGTACCCGAATCCCCCGTTATCAAAACAGTCGCCTTCGTTGGCGCCACTTTTTCAATCAGGTCGAATATGCGCTGCATCTGCACGCTTTTGCCGATTATGTTTCCGAAGTGATATTTGCCCTGCAGTTCGCGGGCAAACTGCCGATTCTGCCTGACCAGGTGATAATGATTGATTGACTTGGCAATGGTGAGCTTTAATTCCTCGTTTTTGAAGGGCTTGAGGATGTAGTCGAAAGCGCCCTTTCGCATCGCCTCCACGGCCTTCTCTACGCTTCCGAAGGCGGTCATCATGATAATCGGTAGATCGGGCTGCTGCTGTCGAATGTGTTCCATAAACTCCATGCCGTCCATACCGGGCATTTTCATATCCGTGATCACCACGTCGAGGTCGTTTTCCTTGAGGAGTTCGAGGCCCCCGCGAGCGCCTTCGGCGGTGATCACCTGATAGCCTTCCTCTGAAAGCAGCGCCTCCAGAACGAGCAGGTAATTTCTTTCGTCATCGACAATGAGGATTGTATTCATTCTATTCCGCTCGTTGCCCCTCGTCATCGAATTCAGGTTGCGTGAGCGGGAGTCTTATGATCATGGTGGCACCGCACCCCTGTCGGCTTACCACTTCAATGTCGCCGCTGTGGTTATCGATTATGGTCTGAACGATGGCAAGCCCCAGGCCGGATCCCTTTTCGCGCGTGGTGAAAAATGGATTGAAAATCTTTTTCATGACCTCCGTGGGAATTCCAGTACCGGTGTCCTGAACCTGGATTTCAACAAGAGAAGCGCCATTCCTGCCGTTGGCAATCGAGGTCCGTATAGTGAGTTTTCCTCCCTGCGACATCGCCTGAAGCGAATTGGCAAAGACATTGAAAAAGGCGCGGTATAGCAGATCCTCATCGGCTTCCAGGCAATAATCCCCAGTCTGATAGCACCTTTGAACCTCGATGCTGAGCCGTTGGCACTCAGCTTCCAATACCGAAAGATTCCTTTCCAGGATATCTTCTATCTTGCATTTTGCCGGCCGCAGCGCCTGGGGCCTGGCAAAGTCCAGGAACTCGGTCAAGATATTGTTCAGGCGCGTCGATTCCTCGACTATAATCGAGGAAAACCTTTTTTGGTTATCGTCCTGCATGCGGCAATCGAGAAGCTCTGCTGTGCTTCTTATGATGCCCAGAGGGTTGCGGATTTCGTGAGAGACGCCTGCAATCATTTCACCAAGCGCAGCGAGCCGCTCAGATTGATGAAGCTGCTCTTCGAGCTTGTATCTCTCTTCGCTTCTTGCCGTGATTATCCGCTCTGCGCGCCTGGCGATAAAAAGAATGGTCACGAACAGGATTCCAACGAAAAGGAGGAAACTGAGTGCGACTATCCACTGAAACCGGTGTATGGTTTCATAATCGTGAGTTATATCCTGCGTTATTTCAAAAACACCGAGGACTTTTCCTCTCCTCCAGCTAAGCGGCCTCTCCTCCCACATCGGCAGATAAGTCGTGAGCCTGCGGGCGCCCCCTTGCAGTTCGAATCCGAATAGATCAGTCTTCTCGGCGGACAGCACCGAAACGGATTCTTCGTTGAAGGCCCGCGTAAAGTATTCGCCTGCGTCGCCCTTGCTGCCGATCATTTGTTTATTCGTACTGTAGCAGAGTATCTCCTGCGGATCGTAGATGTTCACACGCTCTACCGACAGTCCGTGGATCGTGTTTATTACGACCCTGTCAAGCCTTTCATACTGGCTTTCCCGGCTAAGGCGGATTTCCCCATCGGCGATCAGTGTCGGCACGGTGAATTGGAAAAAGACCTGGTGATTCAGGTTCTCGGCGACAAGAAGTGCGTATTGTTCGCTTTTTTTCAGCAGAATAGCCTTGGCTTTCTGTGAGATAAAGCCCGAGAGAAGAATGGTGCAAACCAGGATCACCATAAGACTTGAAAGGGCAAGGTACTTGACCAGTTGAAACGGCTTGACGCTTTCCAGAACTTTTTTCTTAGCTTGAATCGATCTCATTTTCCGGAGCTATCTTCTCTGTGCA
>JBEKXG010000002.1:0-29003 GCA_049512295.1 Syntrophobacteraceae bacterium | reverse complement strand
GGCCGATTCCTTCACCAGACCGAGCGCCCTTATGAACGGCCTTCCAAAGGTCCGGCCGCTCACCGGGAAGTTTTCGGCCGCGCGCCTGGTCTGCGCCCCATAATAGGCGTCTTCCGGGACTTCAACGGTCCCAAGCGCGTCGCGTTCGATCCGGGTTCCCATATTCAGCTTCCTATCACCACGGTTTTTATATTCACGAACTCCTTTAGCCCGTAGTGTGACAGCTCCCTGCCGACTCCCGACTTTTTGACACCCCCGAAAGGAAGGCGCGGGTCGGACTTTACGATGCAGTTTATCGCAACGAACCCTGAAGCAATTTCCCGGGCCAGCCTCTCTGCCTTTGAAGTGTTGCGGGTCCAGACGGCAGCCCCGAGGCCGAACTCGGTTTCGTTGGCAATCCGTATCATCTCTTCTTCACTCCGGACCGTGATCAAGGGAGCTATCGGGCCGAAAACCTCCTCCCTTACGACCAGCATGTCAGCAGTAAGGTCTGTCAAAACGACTGGCTGAAAGAAAAAGCCCCGGTCCGGCGGCTTTGGTCCCGTGTGGACCCTGGCGCCCTTTTTCACAGCGTCATCGAGCTGTTTGCCGAGACCCTCCACGAATTCCAATTTGGCTAACGGGCCCAAATCGGTGGACTCATCCATAGGGTCGCCAATTCTGAGGCAATTCAGCGCATCCAAAAATTTCTCCCTGAACGCATTGGCAACCGATTCCATTACAATAAACCGTTTGGCCGCGATACAGCTTTGACCGGCGTTTGCCGTTCTCGACCTGACCGCCGCCCGGGCGGCTTTGTCCAGGTCCGCATCCTCCAAGACCATGAATGGGTCAGAGCCGCCGAGTTCAAGCACGACTTTCTTCAAATATTTTCCCGCAACGGCGCCCACCCTCGAGCCGGCGCCGACGCTTCCAGTCAATGAAACCCCGTCGATCCGGCCTTCCTCTATGAGACGCCCGGTGCTTTGCGGGCCTATCAGCAGCGTCTGGAAGACGTACTCAGGGAAACCGGCTTCACCAAAGATTTTTTCTATCTCGAGCGCCGTTATGGGAACATTGGACGCATGTTTGAGCAGGCAGACATTCCCGGCGGCAAGGGTCGGCACAGCCCAGCGCACCACCTGCCAGAAAGGAAAATTCCAGGGCATTATGCCCAGGATGACGCCAAGGGGGTCAAACACCACATAGCTTTTTGCCGCCCCGGTTTCAACCCCTTCGCTGCGGAGAAAATTCTCAGCGTTCCGGTGGTAATAGTCGCAGAGCAGCGCGCATTTCTCGATTTCGGATATCGCATCCCGTATCGGCTTGCCCATTTCAACGGTAGTTATTCGGGCGTATTCCCTTTTTTTCCGCCTGAAAATCGATGCAAGTTCCGCAACAGGTTTTAGGCGATCGGCAACAGGCAGCTTTCTCCATTTCTCGAACGCTTCCCTGCCCTTCCGGACAGCTTCCCCACAGGCCTCATCCGGCAGTGGATCGAACTCGGCGGTCACCTCGCCCGTATAAGGATTTATCGACTTGAGCTTCATGAATTTCCTCCGCAACGAATCAGAATCGGCAAGAATGCCCGAAGGAGAAATCTACAGGAAAAATAGACCTTCGTGCAACCTTGTTATTATCTGCCGCTTGCCGGAAGCTGTTTTTTTATTTCCCGCTTCATGAAGTTGATGGATTTTGTAATCGGTATGGTTTTTGGGCACACGCGAGTGCATTCGAAATGATTTACGCATGGCCATACGCCGTCAGGTTCGTTCAGCTTCTCGAGCCTGCCCGTAAACTGTGCGTCGCGCGAATCGTAGAGATACCTGTAGGCCCATACAAGGGCAGCGGGGCCGACGTAGTCGGGATTTTCACGCATAACGGGACAGGCGCCCGTACAGCAGGCGCAAAGAATACAGCGGATCGTTTCCTCCATTTTCTTATGGTCTTCCGGGCTTTGCACCCGTTCCCGCTCGGGGGGCTGTTCGCCCTGGATCAGATAGGGGCGCATGGAATCGATCCTGGCCAGGAAATCATCCATATCGACGATGAGGTCTTTGAGGACCCGAAAGAACGGCAGCGGTTCCAGGGCGATTTCCTCAGACCCGGCGTAATCCTTGACGAGCTTCTGGCATGCCAGCGCGCAGACGCCGTTGATTCGCATGCCATCTGAGCCGCACACGCCGTGAGCGCAGGACATCCGGTAGCCCAGCGTTCCGTCCTGTTCCCATTTAATCCGGTTGAGGCAGTCGAGAATGCGCTCCTCGGGCCTGGCCGCCACACTATATGTACTGTAATAAGCCTCCTCGCCGGACTCGGGATCGAACCGGAATATCCTGAATCGAACTTCCATATCAGTATGTCCTCGGTTTGGGTTGAAAGCGGGTGATCGTAACCGGTCTGTAATCAATCGACACTCCCGAGTCAGTCCTCCGGACAAGGGTGTGTTTCAGCCAATGTTCGTCATCCCTTTCGGGGTAATCCTCGCGCGAGTGCGCGCCGCGGCTTTCGGTTCTGTTCAGCGCGGAAGCCGCTATCGCTTCCGCCAGAGGCAGCATATTCTGGAGTTCAAGAGCGTCCAAAAGATCGGTGTTATAGCGATTTCCCCTGTTATCGATCGAGATGTTCCGGACCCTTTCCTCCAGCCCCCGGACCGCATCGAGGGCCTTTTTCAAACCCTGTTCGCGGCGAAAAACCGAGCAATCGGCCATCATGACCTCCTGGAGGGCCTGCCGAATGCCGGCAGTCTTCTCGCCTGTCCTGTTTTCCTTTATCCGTCTTATCCGGTCCACCGCGTCCCGTTCCGCTCCGGCAGGCGGCTCTACCCATGAGAGGTGGTTCAGACTTTCCATGATGTGCTGCCCGGCCCTTCTTCCGAAAACGACCAGATCGAGCAGCGAGTTGCAGCCGAGCCGGTTGGCCCCGTGAAGTGAGATGCACGAACACTCGCCGGCCGCATAGAGGCCCGGAACCGGGTTGTTTTTCACATCGGTTGCGTTGCCGGCTGTATTTACCGGGATTCCGCCCATCATGTAGTGGCACGTTGGATGAATGGGGATCAAGTCGGTTGCCGGGTTCAGGCCGAGGTAGATTCTTACGAACGAAGAAATATCCGAAAGCCTTTCGGCCAGCTTTTTTTCGCCGAGATGAGTAAGGTCCAGATGGACATAGTCCAGTCCATTTATCCCCCTGCCCTCTTGAATCTCGGTATAAATCGCGCGGGAAACCATGTCCCTTGGTGCCAGGTCCTTGATAGTGGGAGCGTAGCTTTCCATGAACCGCTCGCCTTTCCCGTTGCGAAGTATCCCGCCCTCCCCTCTTGCGGCCTCGGTTATGAGAACTCCCAGCCCCCAGATTCCGGTCGGATGGAACTGGACAAATTCCATGTCCTCCAGCGGAAGCCCCAGCTTGTAGGTGAGAGCGAGACCGTCTCCCGTGCTGGCGAAAGCGTTGGAACTCACCTTATATACTTTGCCGTATCCGCCGGTTGCAATCAGGACCGCCCTGCCGTGGAAAAAATGCACTTCACCGGAAGCAAGCTCATAGGCAACCAACCCGGCGACCTGCCCATCCCGGATGACGATATCCAACACGTTAAACTCGGGGTATATCTTTATGCCCTTTCTAACCGCATCAAAATAGAGCGTATCCATCATGACCCGCCCGGACCGGTCAGCCGCGTAGCATATGCGTTTGACAGGCGCTTCCCCGAAATTCCTGGTGTGCCCGCCAAAGTAGCGTTGGGCTATTTTGCCTTCAGGCGTTCGGTTGAAAGGGACTCCCATGTGTTCAAGTTCATATACGGCCCTTATGGCGTCTTTGGCGAGAATTTCAGCCACATCCTGGTCGCTCAGGTAATCTCCGCCCTTGACCGTATCGTACATGTGCCATTCCCAGGAATCAGGCTCTTCGTTTTCGAGCGCTGCGGCTATTCCGCCCTGCGCCGCCCCGGAATGCGACCTGGTCGGATACACCTTGCTGAAAAGGGCGACATCGGCTTTTCCCGCCACCTCGGTCGCCGCCCTCAATCCGGCCAGTCCTGCCCCGACAATCAGCACATCGTGCCTAAAAACCATGAACGGTCTCCTCCGCGGCGGCAGATGCCGGGGCATTGGAAAACAAACGGCCCTGCAACACTCCCGCCCCCGTTAAAACACAAATCTATTCCCTGGCCTCCACGGTCTCATAGCTGCATCCCACAACCCCGCAATAGTGGCCGACATATTCGGCTTCAGGTCTGTAGAGCGCAGGCTTATCCTGGGCTTCCGCGAATTTTTCCTCGATGATGTGCGCGCACCACCCTGCGATTCGGGAAATAGCGAAAACCGGCGTCATAATGTCCGTCGGTATTCCCATCATGGCATAGACAGACCCGCTGTAGAAATCGACATTGGTCTTGATGCCGGATTTTCCGCGAGCGGAAAATTCCCTGTAACCTTCCTCTTCGATGCGGGTGAGGTAGTCGTACCATTTCTGGTGGCCGGTCTCTTCGGCGAGCCGGTGCGACATCTGCTTGAGTATTTTCGAGCGGGGATCGACGGTCTTGTAAACCGCATGCCCCATCCCCATTATTTTTTTGCCGCTTTCGATCCTGTTTTTGACCCAGGCGCCGATCTCATCCGCCGATTTGATTTCAGATTCGAGCTGGAGCAGCATCTTCATGACCCGTTCGTTTGCGCCGCCATGCAGATCTCCGGAGAGAGCGCCCACTCCGGCGGCGATTCCGGCGTACATATGGGCCTTCGTCGATACGACTTCGCGGCAGGCAAACGTCGAGGCGTTGAAGGTATGGTCGGCGTGCAGGATCAGGCAGACGTCAAAATCATGCGCGATTTGCCTGGTTGGTTTCGTTCCAGTGAGCTGCCACAAGAAATTGGCGGCGTGGGACAGGGCATTGTCAGATGGAAGCGGCTTCTGCCCGTTCCCGATCCGATGCCAGGCGGCGACCACGGAGGGCAAACGGGCTATGAGGCGGATAGCCTTCCTGACATTGGCTTCTCTCGAATCGTCATGGAGCTCCGGGTCGGCGACAGCCAGCATCGGGACGCAGGCCTGGAGCACGTCCATTGGAGCGGCCTGCTTCGGGACCTTCTCGAGGCTCTCCAGGACAAACCCGGGCACATCCCGCGACTGCACAACCTGCCTTTCGAACCGTGCAACTTCGCTCTCCTTTGGCAGGCGCCCGTGCAGGAGCAGAAAGGCCGTTTCCATAAATGTCGACCTTTCAGCCAATTCTTCGATCCTGTAGCCACGGTAGATCAATATCCCGTTTTCGCCGTCGATGTAACTGATCTTCGTATCGGCAACAGTGACTCCTCTCAGGCCGATGTTTTTAAAGCGGACAGTCTCGGCGGCCATTTTTCCCTCCACATGATTTCCAGCTATATAAACGGTTAGATTTAAAACGGGTGCGTTCCAAAGTTAAAACTACCCCGTCCTGACCAGATTCAAAGCGCCGCCCGCGAGCAACATGCGGCGCATTCTTTCAGAGACATGCAAAGAGACTCGTATTTGCCTGCCATCAACTTCCACCGGCATCTGCTCCGCGCCACTCATGAGAAGGCGTCGAATCTCCCTGTAGACGATCTTTGTCCCCGGATTAATTAAATTGTAGTCATCAGGATCGGTGAACACCAGCGGGAGAATTCCGTAGTTGCACAGATTGGCCATGTGGATTCTGGCGAAGCTTTTCGCCATTACCGCCCGGACGCCGAGATAGCGGGGCGCCAGGGCCGCGTGCTCCCGGCTCGACCCCTGGCCGTAGTTTTCTCCGCCGATGACGGTAACCGCGCCCGCTTCCCTGCACTTTCGAGCAAATTCAGTATCGAGGATCGAAAACACAAACTCGCTGATCGCAGGGATATTCGATCTGAGTGGAAGGACTTTGCTGCCCGCAGGCATGATCGTATCGGTCGATATGTTATCGCCGACCACCAGCACCACTTTGGTTTCGAGCGAGTCGGGCGCCGGATCGAACTCAGGCAGCGGAGCGATGTTGGGCCCGCGGACGACTTGGGTTTTCCGCAGCTCTTCACTTGGTCTGATAATGGAAGTCTCATCAACAAGGTACTCTTTCGGGTCTTCTATTCTTGGGTATTCCATTTCCCGGCCCAGGTCCCTGGGATCGGTTATAACGCCCTTGAGCGCGGCCGCAGCGACTGTTTCAGGCGAACACAGATAGACGCGGTCATCTTTTGTTCCGGACCGCCCCGGGAAATTGCGCGGCATGGTCCGAAGGCTGACCTGGCCGGTTCCGGGTGCCTGCCCCATGCCAATGCAACCCAGGCACCCCGGTTCGTGTATTCGCGCCCCTGCCCGCAGCAGCGGAACGACCCCGCCCCGGGCCGCCACATTTTCGATTACCTGCCTGCTGCCGGGATTCACGTTAAGAGAGGTCCAAGGTGATGCATGTCTGCCCTCAAGAATCCTGGCCACCACCATCAAATCCCTGAAGGAAGAATTCACGCTGCTCCCGACAATGACCTGGTCAACTTTCAATCCCGCTGCCTCACGCACTGGAACCACGTTTCCAGGCGAATGCGGCTTGGCTATAAGAGGTTCGACTTTTGCGAGGTCAATTTCATCATATTCGTCGTATTCGGCCCCATCGTCGGCGCTGAGTTCGACCCAGACATCTCCTCTCCCTTGGGCCTCAAGATAGGCCCGGGTGTTTTCGTCCGATGGAAAAATCGAAGTAGTGGCCCCGAGTTCGGTCCCCATATTGCCGATCGTCTCACGGTCGGTTGCCGACAGGCTTCTGACTCCGGGGCCGTAATATTCGACTATCTTACCGATGCAGCCCTTCACGTCATAGCGCCGGAGCATCTCGAGGATAACGTCCTTGGCGCTGACCCATTCCTGGAGTTCTCCGGTGAGTTTAACTCCAAGGACTTTTGGACAGGGAAGATGATAAGGGTATCCGGCCATGGCCAGGGCAACGTCGAGCCCGCCGGCGCCTATTCCAAGAACCGAGACGCCTGCCGCTCCCGGAGTATGGCTGTCGGAGCCGATCAGGGTCTTCCCGGGAATTCCGAACCTCTCCATGTGAACCTGGTGGGAAACGCCGTTTCCCGGAGGGCTGAAATGTATTCCATACCTGGCCGAAGCGCTCTGAAGGTAGCTGTGATCGTCGGCATTCTTGCTGTCTGTCTGGATAATGTTGTGATCCACGTACTGGACGGCCAGATCCGCCCTTATCCTGTCCACCCCAAGGGCCTCGAATTCCAGCATGGCCATGGTCCCTGTGGCGTCCTGAAGAAGGACCTGGTCGATTCTGATGCCGATCTCCACACCGGCAACCAGTTCTCCTTCAACCAGATGAGCTTCGAGTATCTTTTGGGTCAGATTCTTCGCCACCGCTTTCTCCTGTTCCGATTGTCGAAAACTTTTCCTTCTGAATCCTGACTCATCAAGGCTCAACACTCAGCCTTTTGAAGGGACCCTTTGAAAACACTCAAAACCTAAGAATATGGCCAGGTATTGTCAATTATTGGGTTATATGACTAAAGTCGATCCAGGAAATATGAAAGGGACTACAGCCACAACTACCGGCGGGCAGTCCCTTCAGAATTACTTATTGAAAGTGAGGGGATAAATCCGTCTATTTGACTTTTTCGCTGAGAGTCTTGCCTGCTTTGAACTTGACGACTTTTGAGGCGGGAATCTTGATCTTCTCGCCGGTCCGAGGATTGCGGCCTTCGCGTTGAGACCTTGAACCTACACTGAAAGTCCCGAAGCCTACCAGTGTAATCTTGTCCCCGTCCGCCAGAGCGCCGGAAACAGCGGCAACGAATCCGTCCACTGCTTTTTCAGCCTGTGTCTTGGTAATTCCGCCTTCGCTTGCGATCTTTGCAACCAATTCCGCTTTTGTCATTTTCTTTCCTCCCCGGAAAAATTAGGTAATGAACAACTCCTCCCCGTAAACCAACCCAAAAACTCCGTGTTCCACCCCCTCTCGAAACAGATCCCCCTGTATAAGACCCACAACCCGGCCGGCAGTTTACCTGAACGTCAGGGCAAAAACCCGTACAACCGGCTCCGGCTCAAGTTTTGACCAGATTTGGTTCATATATCCAGACTAATCGCTTTGTCCATAAAAATCGACATCAGAAACGATAAAAAATGGCGTAGGATCTTAGTTGAGAACAATATGGCCAGACAATGCAAAGCGCAAGGGAAATATTCCGAGCGGGCGCCGATTTCTTGCATTAGTTGCTTTTCCGCAGGTTATGGTTATAAAGAGATAATCAGGTTTTCCGACGGTGTCGCGATTAAATAACTTTTCACAGGAGGCCGCGATGACGGTGCGAGTTATTATCGAAAGGGAAGTCGAACCGGGTCAGGAAGCCAGATTGCAGCACTTGATGACTCAGGCTCGATCAAAAGCGACCAAGGCAAAAGGCTACATCTCCGGAGAGACGCTCAGGGCATTAGACCGTCCGAACAAATTCGTAGTTCTGAGCACCTGGAACAGCACGGAAGACTGGAAGGCATGGGAAAAGGACCCCGAGCGAGCCAAGCTTCTGCAGGACCTGGCTCCCTTACTCATGGGCAGGGAAAAATGCACCTTATATACACATTTTTAATTTCACTTTTCCCTGATCATTCCATGGACCTAAGAACCTTATAGACGCCTCTTTCGTTCCTCAGGGCGGACATTACACGCTGAAGGTGCTTTGAGTCTTTCACCTCTATCCGCAGGTGGCAGACGCTCGACCTGTCAGCCTGGCCCTCGACTTTGAGGCTTATTACGTTCACATCCATTTGACCGAGCACCCCGTTCAAAGCTGCGAGGGTGCCCCTCTCCCCGGAGTGGATGATCCGGATATCTACGGGAAAGAGCTGTTCTTTCCCCGAATCCCACTGCACATCTATTTTTCTGCCTTCGTCGTTCCCCCTTTCGAGATTTTTGCAGGAAAGCCGGTGCACTGTAATCCCACGTCCCCTTGTTATATATCCCATGACGGGTTCTCCCGGAATGGGGTTACAGCAATGCGCCATTCGTATCAAAATGTCTTCGAGCCCTTCCACCTTAATTCCGTCTTTTGAAGGGGCCGGCCTCCGCTTCTCGACCAGAATCTCATCCCTGGGGTGTTCCTCTTCGGGCGGAAGTGTCGTCAGTCTACCGATTACCTGGTTGGCCGTAACCTTGTGATAGCCAATGGCGGCGAGAAGATCGTCGACACTTTTCAAGGAAAAGGCCTTTGCCGCTTCGGCGAGCTGGGGTGAATTCAGATAGTTGTTGAAGTTCAAACCTTTTTTCCTGAATTCCCTTTCGCAGATTTCTCTTCCCTGAGAGATCGAACGCTCTCTTTCCTCTGTCTTGAACCAGTGCTTGATGCGACTTATGGCCTTGGCGGACTTGACCTGTTTGAGCCAGTCCTTGCTGGGCCGATGATTGGCCGCGGTGAGCACTTCAACCGTATCGCCGTTCTGGAGTTCGTACCTGAGAGGCGCCAATTTCCCGTTGACCCTTGCACCAACACACCTGTGCCCGACCTCGGTATGCACATCGTAAGCAAAGTCGACCGGGGTGGACCCCTTCGGAAATGCTTTGACATCCCCATTCGGCGTAAAGACGTAAACCTCATCGGGGTAGAAGTCGACCTTTACCGCCTCCATGACGGATTTGGAATCGCTCCAGTCCCTGCTCAATTCCATGATCTGGCGGAACCACGAAAAGCGCTGTGTCTCCTCCCGGTCGATTTCGGCAACCGGCTTGCCTTCCTTGTATAGCCAGTGAGCGGCAATACCCTCATTGGCGATCCGGTCCATATCCTCGGTCCTGATCTGCACTTCCATCCGCTCACCGTAAGGACCAATGACAGTTGTGTGCAGTGACTGGTACATGTTGGATTTGGGCCTTGCGATATAGTCCTTATACCTCCCCTCGACCGGCTCCCACAGTGCCTGTACAACGGCGAGAGCTTCGTAGCACGACTTGATGGAATCAACTATGATCCGGAACGCGATCAGGTCGTAGATACGCGTCATGTCGAGCTTCTGGCGCTCCATCTTCTGATAGATGCTGTAGATGTGTTTGGGACGGCTGCGAATGCGGCCCTTGAGTCCAAATTCAGCCAATCGCGAGTCAAGAATCCGCTCCACCTCTCTGATGTAGCGAATCCGGTCCTCTTCGGTTCTTGCGAGCCCTGTCTCTATTTCGTCATAGACTTTTGGGTGAAGACACTTGAAGGAGAGATTTTCCAGTTCCTGTTTCATCCAGTCGATACCGAGCCGGCCCGCAAGCGGCGCATAGATATCGAGCGTTTCCTGGGCAAGGTTGACGCCGGAACCACCACTCTGAGAGGATGCCCCTCTTATGCTGTCGAGCCGGTCGGCTAGCTTCACGAGGACCACCCGCACATCCCGGGAAATCGCCAGGATCATCTTCCGGATATATTCGGCCTGGCGCTCTTTTCGGCTGCTGTAGGCGATTTGTGTCAGCCTCGATACGCCCTGTATGATCCCGGCGACCTCGAGGCCGAACATCTCAGCGAGTTCTCCTGAAGTAGTGTATTCTTTTTCCATGGAATCGTGCAAAAGGCCGGCGGCGATACTCTCTTCATCGAGACGCATCCTTGCCAGAATGGACGCAACTGCCAGCGGGTGATCGAGATAAGGTTCACCCGGCAGGGAGCTTTTACCCCTGTAGGCTTTCGATAAGAAAACATAGGCCTTTTCCAGGAGCGCCGCGTTTGCCCTGGGAAGGTAATCCAGTATGAGGTCTAACAGTTCAAAGAAGCGCAACCCACGCCCTCGCACACATTAAGAGACCCTGTTGATTTTTTCTCCCGTCATCAGTTCTATCTCGGATATCAGCCGTTCAAGCAGTTCCTTCTCCGGGACCTTTGCCACCCGTTCCCCCTTCTTGAACAGGATGCCGCTTTCCCTTCCGCCCGCGATGCCCACGTCGGCCTCCCTGGCCTCGCCAGGACCGTTTACTACGCATCCCATGATGGCAACCTTGAGCGGGGTCCTGAACTGTTTGAGCAAGGCTTCCGCCCTTTCGACGATCGCAATAAGGTCTATTTCCGTGCGCCCGCAGGTAGGGCAACTCACAAGCTCTACCCCTCTTTTTCGCAGCTTCAAGTCACGCAAAATCGACCAGGCGACAAACATCTCCTCTTCAGGGGCGGCTGTAAGGGAAACCCTCAGAGTGTCCCCTATTCCCTCAAACAGCAAAAACCCGATCCCGAGGGCGGATTTTATGGCCCCGCTCACTACAGTCCCGGCCTCGGTCACCCCGAGGTGAAAGGGATAGTCGGTTTTGGCGGCCAGGAGCCTGTATGACTGGATCGTCGTGATTACGTCGCTTGATTTAAGCGATATCTTGATCAGCCCAAAATCGTTGTCCTCAAAAAACCGGATGTGCCGCAGAGCGCTCTCGACCATGGCCTCGTGCGTGGGATGACCGTATTTCGCCAGCAGGTCCTTTTCCACAGATCCGCTGTTTACGCCTATGCGCACCGGGATATTCCGTTCCCTGGCCAAATCTATGACTTTTTTCACCTTCTCGGGGCCGCCGATATTCCCGGGGTTGATGCGGATGGCGTCCGCTCCCGAGCACATGGCCCTGATCGCCAGACGATGGTCGAAGTGGATATCCGCGATTATCGGAATGCGAATCGACCTCTTTATCTTTGAGAAGGCGTCGGCTGCCTGCTCATCCAGGACTGCAACCCTGATTATTTCGCACCCGGCCTCCTCGAGCCTCTTTATCTGTTCCACCGTGGAGCGCCAGTCACGCGTGTCCGTGTTGGTCATCGACTGCACTGAAACGGGAGCGCCTCCGCCAATGGCAACCTCACCGATATGGATTTGCCTGCTTACTCGGCGTTTGTTTTCCAAAATCAGACCTTTGCTTTCATAACGATTATCCCGCAAGCCTCGGAGTTCAATGTTTAACATGAACCTGAAATGGTGTAAATGAGAGGCCGAAGCAGAAAAACTCTACTCTATGCGAGGCGCCCCGGCAGTTCCAGTTCAGCCGGGGGATCAATGATGCTCACCCTTTTCAATCGGCCGTCATTTTTCCAGGCCGATTCTCGTGGAAAGCGGAGTTATCGAAATGCAAATTCTGTTCTGCGCCCCCGAAGTAGCGCCTTTTGCAAAGACAGGTGGTCTTGCGGACGTAGCCTGGTCTCTGCCTGAATCACTCCGCAAGCTTGGCTGCGACGTCCGGATATTTATGCCCCTTTACCGGTCCGCACGTGAAAAAATAGCTGACCTCGATCTTTTGGCTCAGAACATAATCATTCCGGTCGGGGTACACGACTACCACATTCACTTGTGGCAAAGCCGAACCGAATCGGGCATTCCGATCTATTTGCTGGAAAAGGACGAATTCTACGACAGGTCCCACCTTTATGGCAGCCCCGTTCGTGGTGACTACGAAGACAACGCCGAAAGGTTCATCGCCTTCAGTCTCGCAGTGAGGCAACTTTGCGTGTCTCTTGGCTGGCGCCCCTCAATTTTTCATCTCCATGACTGGCAAACCGGTCTGGTTGCAGCATATTTTCAATTGATCTGGCGCTATGACACAAAATTCCACCACTCGGCAACCGTTTTTACGATTCACAATATTGCCTATCAGGGGGTCTTTCCCGCTGGCTTTTTCAGCCTGACCAACCTCCCGCCCGGCGCCTGGTCCATGCAGGGAATAGAATTCTGGGGGCAATGCAGTTTCATGAAGGCAGGGCTGGTTTACAGCGACTTCATTACTACAGTCAGCCCCCGCTATGCTTCCGAAATCACCACAAAAGAATTCGGCTTCGGGCTGGAGGATCTCCTCAAAGAGCGAAAAAACAGCCTCCGCGGAATATTGAACGGGATCGATATCAACGTCTGGGACCCCGAAAAAGACCCAAATCTTCCTCAAAATTTCAGCGCCGATGATCTCGCCGGCAAAAAGGCCTGCAAAGCAACTCTTTGCGAACGGGCAGGGTTTTCAAAAGATACTCGCGGCCGTCCGCTGCTCGGCATGATAGGCCGGCTTGCCACCCAGAAGGGCTTCGACCTGATCGAGGACATCCTGCAGGATTTGATGAAACTGCCCGTGAACCTGGTAATCCTCGGGATAGGGGACGCCGCTATCGAGGAAAACCTCCGGGAGATGGAAAAGCTCTTCCCGGACCGCCTGAAACTTGCCAGCCAGTTTGACGAGGAAATGGCACACCTGATCGAAGCGGGAGCCGACATTTTCCTGATGCCTTCCCGATATGAGCCTTGCGGGCTCAACCAGATGTACAGCCTCCGCTACGGCGCTATCCCGGTGGTCCACGCGACGGGAGGTCTCTACGACTCGGTCGTGGACGTCCTTGAATACCCGGATTCAGGTACCGGCTTCAGGTTCTACGAATACGAACCGGAGGCCTTTCTTGAAGCGATAAAATCAGCGCTGGAATTATTCGAAGACGGCCCAAAATGGGTCGAGATTCAAAAAAGAGCGATGGCTCAGGATTTTTCATGGGACAGGTCCGCAAGGCAATACATCGAAGTTTATGAAGAGGCGCTGGCGGCGAAGAAAAAAGGATTGGGAACAGGATCGGGACCCGGTCCTGCCAGGAACGTTTCCTTCGGTTAAATTTCAATCATGCTCTCCTGAAGCAGGTCGATGTCTTCGATTTCCTCTTCCAGGTAGGCCTTCAGCTTCTTTTTAAGGCGGCTTTCGATCTGGCGCACGCGTTCTCGGCTGATCCCGAACTTGTCTCCGATTTCTTGGAGGGTCATGGGATCTTCGGTCAAAAGCCTCTTGTCGAATATCACGGCCTCCTTGCCCTTTAGCTGCTCTCTGAAAAGCATCAGCTTGTCGTGGAGAATGGCCTTGGCTTCCTGGTCAGCTATCTGATCATCAACGGGCAGGTCGTCCGAAGGCAGAAAAGATTTGTGCGTATCCTCGGAGTCCTCTTTCAGGGGGCTGTCCAGAGAAATCTCCCAACTGTTGAGCCTCTGGTCCATTTCGATGATCTCCGACTCCTTCACGTCGAGCCGGTGACTGAGCAGCTTGGGGGAAGCCTCGATACCCTGGGCTTCAAGTCTTTCTTTTTCCTTGCGCAGGTTGAAAAAGAGTTTTCGCTGGGCTTGGGTGGTCCCGATTTTGACGAGCTTCCAGTTGTCCATTATGAACTTGATTATGTAGGCTTTGATCCAGAACGAGGCATAGTAGGAAAACTTGTAGCCCCTGTACGGATCGAATTTCTTTACCGCTTGCATCAGCCCGACGTTGCCCTCCTGGATGAGGTCCATCAGGTTCTGCATCCAGTATCTCTGAAAATCCATGGCGATCTTGACCACAAGCCTGAGGTTTGCGGTAATCAGCTTGTAGGCGGATTCGATATCGCCCTTTTCGCGATAGCGGATAGCCAGTTCCATTTCGTCTTCCCTGCTGAGGAGCGGATATCGCTTGATCTCGTCGAGGTATAGGCGGAATGGATCTAAGGAAACCGGCTGATGCCTGTCCTCGATGTTTGTCGATCTGGCTTCTTCGCTTTTCGAGGCCTCCGCGGCAGCTTCCCGCTCTGCGGCTGAAACCTTCTTAGTTTTCGCGTTCTTGAGCATCAGTTATCCCTTGCCGTGGTGACATGTGGCAATGTGTGATATTTGCCCGGCAGCTCTCCGCATCGGGAAACTTTTGAGCTACATTTTGATCTATATTAGTATACTCGCACAGACAAAACAAGGTGGAAAGGGAAGCGATTTTTTCGCCGGAATGCTTGATTTTCCCGCGTGCTTTTATTATAAGTGTGCAGTTAATAAATGAGAAGGGACTGTTGACCTGACAACCTGACATGAAACCCTGTGCACCGGAACATATCGCGAGCATCACTCCCTATCCTCCCGGCAAACCTATCGAAGAACTGGAACGCGAATACGGAATCAGCGGCTCCATAAAGCTCGCAAGCAACGAGAATCCGATTGGTCCCTCTCCCAGGGCGATAGAGGCGATTCTTGCCACACTGTCTAAACTCAACCGCTATCCGGACGGAAGCGGTTTTTATCTGCGAAAAAAGCTCGCCGAAAAATATTGCATTCCGTTCGATGGCATTATGCTGGGCAACGGTTCAAATGAACTCATAGAATTGGTGATCCGGGCCTTTGTGACTCCGGGTGACGAAGTGATAATGCCAGCGCCTTCTTTCCTTCTCTACAGGCTGGTCGTTCAGTGGGTGGGCGGCAAACCGGTCCCTGTGCCCCTGAAAGCAAATCTTGGAATCGACCTGGAGAAGATGGCTGAAGCGGTCACGCCCGGAACGAGAGTAATTTTCCTCACCAACCCGAATAACCCTACGGGCACCGTCATAAGCAAGAGCGATTTTGACGCCTTTCTCTCCAGTCTTTCTCCCAACCTGGTAATCGTACTCGATGAGGCCTACATAGAATTCAACAGAAACCCGGATACCCCGTCGGGCTTTGATTATATCGGCAGGAACGGACCTGCCGTTGTTGCTCTCAGGACTTTTTCCAAGGCCTACGGACTGGCCGGCCTGCGAATCGGCTACGGTACGATGGACCCCGATATTGCAAGTTTTTTGAACCGCGTGCGCCAGCCTTTCAATACCGGGTCTCTTGCGCAGGCTGCTGCTCTAGCCGCGCTCGATGACGAGGAGTTCCTGCGCCGGACCCGGCAGACAATATGGACCGGCCTGCAATACCTCTACGATGAGGTTGAAAAATTGGGCCTCACGTACATCCCTTCGGAGGCCAATTTTTTTCTTATCGAAGTTGCCCGCGAGGCGAAAGATTTATTCGAAGCCATGCTGCGCCGGGGAGTAATCATAAGGTCGATGGCTTCCTACGGCATGGAGCGATTCATTCGCGTGAACGCCGGCCTTCCCGCGGAAAACGAGCGGTTCGTCCGCACTCTTAGCCAGGTGTTGGCCGAAACACAACGGACTGATTCCTGTCGCGGGAACAATTCCATGCTCCGCGAGGTGTAGAACTGGTGATAATCGCTGTAGACGGCCCGGCCGGCTCCGGAAAGAGCACGGTTTGCAAAATCCTGGCGGAGAGGCTCGGCTTTGTATATCTCGATACCGGGGCCATGTATCGGGCCCTTGCCTGGGCACTGATTGCAGGTTTTGCCGAGCGCAGCGAAAAGCAGCCGGGGAAGGCCTATCCGGACGAAGATGAAGTCCCCGGGCTGCTCGGGCGATTACCTCTTCTTTTTTCGATAAAAGAAAACAGGCTCGAAATTTTTTTCGGCGAAAGGCTCCTTTCGGAGGAGCTTCGCAGCCCGGAGATCAGCGATGCGGCCTCCAGGGTTTCTCAACTGCCTGCGGTGAGAGAGTTCCTGGTCGCCTGGCAAAGAAAGCTGGCCGGGCAGGGAGTTGGCATAGTGGCGGAAGGGCGCGACACGGCGACGGTCGTTTTCCCTGGAGCCGACCTTAAAGTGTTTCTCACGGCGGATTTGCATGCACGTGCCAAAAGGCGGTTTACAGAATATTTTGATAAAGGGATAAGTCTGTCTTTGGAAGAAATGCAGAGGCGCATTCGAGAGCGCGACGAGGCGGACTCGAACCGCGACCATTCTCCCATGCGGCCCGCCGAAGGGGCCATTCTGCTGGATACATCGCATCTCGGCGTTTACGAAGTTGTTGACCGGCTGAGCCGGCAGGCTCAAATTCTTATAAAGGCCGGATCCTCGACTTATGGAGAACTTTGAGATTGCTAATTTATCCGCTGTTTGCTAAAGTTTATTGTTTCATATGGCGATTAGCCAAAATCAGGTAAGGGGGCAGATAGGATCGATGACCGTAAAAGATGAACAGGAAAAACAAACCCTTGAGCTGGAAACTCTTTCTTCTTCGGACGAACATGAGTCCGACGAGGAAATGGATTCTATGCACGACCTCTATGAGCAGAGCTTCCGCAATATCCAGGAGGGCGAGGTAATCCGGGGGCGGATCGTCCAGGTCAGCGATGATTTTGTCATGGTTGACATCGGGTACAAATCGGAAGGCCAAATCTCGATTCACGAATTCAAAGATGAATTGGGCAACATTCAGGCAGGCGTCGGGGATGAAATCGACGTTCTGCTCGAGTTCCACGATGACGATGACGGCACTATCCATCTGTCAAAGGAAAAGGCCGCCAAGATCAAGGTGTGGGACGATATAAGCCGGATTTACAGCGAAGACGGCATGATCGAGGGGAAGATCGTCGCAAAGGTCAAGGGCGGCCTGGCCGTTGACATCGGAGTGCAGGCATTCCTTCCCGGATCGCAGGTTGATCTGCGGCCTGTCAGGAACCTGGAATCGCTTATCGGACATACTTTCCCGTTCAAGGTTCTCAAATACAACAAGAAAAGAAGAAATGTCGTGCTTTCCCGCCGCGCGCTTCTCGAAAAAGAACGCGAGCAAATGAAATCCTTTACCCTGGCCACGCTCGAAGACAGTAAGGTTGTTGACGGTATCGTAAAGAACATCACGGATTACGGTGTCTTCGTGGACCTTGGCGGGATAGACGGCTTGCTGCACATTACCGACATGAGCTGGGGCCGGGTGGGACATCCCTCGGAGATGTTCCAGATAGGCGACAGGATAAAGGTGAAGGTCCTGAGCTTCGACAGGGATAACGAGAGAGTATCCCTCGGCCTCAAGCAGCTTGTGGATGACCCGTGGACCATGGCTGAAACCAGATACCCTGTTGGAACGAAGGTACAGGGCAAGGTTGTCAGCCTGACCGATTACGGGGCATTCGTCGAAATCGAAGAAGGCGTCGAGGGACTCATTCATGTCTCCGAGATGTCCTGGACAAAAAAGATACGGCATCCTTCGAAGATTCTTTCGGTAGGCGACCAGGTCGAAGCGGTCGTGCTCAGCATCAATCCAGAGAGCAAGCGCATCTCTCTGGGCATGAAACAGCTCGACTCCAATCCCTGGGATGTTATCGCGCAGAAATACCCCGTGGGTACCACAATTGCCGGCAAGATCAAAAACATAACCGATTTCGGCATTTTTATCGGGATCGATGAAGGCATTGACGGCCTCGTTCATATTTCGGATATCTCGTGGACAAAGCGGGTCAAGCATCCATCCGAGATTTTCCGGAAAAATCAGGAAGTCCAGGCAATCGTGCTCAACATTGACAAAGACAACGAAAGGTTCTCGCTCGGTATCAAGCAGCTTGAGTCCGATCCGTGGGAAAGCATTCCGCAGCGTTATCCGATGAGCAGCGTTGTGTCGGGTCCCATCACGAACGTTACCGATTTCGGCCTCTTTGTTGAGCTTGAGGAAGGAATCGAGGGACTGGTCCATGTCTCTGAAATCAGCAAAGAGAAAATCAAATCTCCCGTCGGGCAGTTCAAACCCGGTGATAGAATCACCGCCAGGGTGATCAATATTTCGCCCAAAGACCGCAAGATCGGTCTTTCGGTCAAGAAGGTCGAGGAGCAGGACGAACGCTCAAATTATGACGAGTACGTGAACTCCAGCAAGGCTGCTACCTCAAACCTGGGCGAACTGCTCAAAGAAGAGCTGGAGGCCAAGGCGCAAAGTACGGCCAATAACACTGCAAACGGTGATAAAGCATAACTTGCACTTACTTTTCGTCTTCTCCGCAACGAGATAAAAGGACCCGGCCAGGCGCATTGTGTGCCCGACCGGGTCTTTTCTTAACTTGCCCGGATGGATGTCAACCAATGAAAATGCGCGGCTGTCTTCTTGGGTTCTTGATAGGGGTCATACTGGTCGCAGTGATCGCCTGGCTGGTTTCCGATGTTGATTTCTCGGTCAAGGGCAACCGGGTGGGGGTAATCGAGATAAAAGGCACTATTCTCAGTTCCCAGGATACCCTGAAGCAGATAAAGGATTTCAGAAAGGATTCCTCAATTAAGGCGATCGTGCTTAGAGTCGACTCCCCCGGAGGGGCGGTCGGGCCTTCCCAGGAAATATACAGGGAAATCCGGCGCACTGTCCAGACTAAGCCGGTGGTCGCCTCGCTGGGCAGCGTCGCGGCGTCCGGGGGCTATTATGTAGCGTCGGCCGCAAGCCTTATCGTAGCCAATCCCGGCACGATCACGGGAAGCATTGGCGTGATAATCCACTTTCCCAACCTCCGGGAGCTTTTCGGCAAAATCGGCTACCAGATGACCACGATCAAGAGCGGTCAGTTCAAGGACATTGGAAACCCGGCCCGCGATATGACGCCTGAAGAAAAGGAACTGCTCCAGGCGACAATTGATGAGACCTACCGTCAGTTCGTCCGGGACGTGGCACAGGCGCGCAATCTGCCCGAAGACGATGTGCGCCGGGTGGCAGACGGCAGGATAATCATGGGCGAAAAAGCTCTTGAGATAAAACTGGTGGATCAGCTCGGCAACTTCGAAGACGCTGTAGCCAAAGCAGGCGAGCTTGCAAAGATCGAGGGCGAACCCGACGTGGTCAACGCCAAGAAGAGGAAATACTCTCTTTTGGACCTTGTTCTCGGAAGCGATGTGAGCGAGAGAATGAGTGATATTATATATGATTCATCGGCCTGTGTGAGATACGAGCTCCCGGATTTCGGCCGCTAGAAGTGTCCATCCGGAATCACCATGTGGGACACCTCGCGGGGCGTGCGGCCCCGCCGCCCGCCAGGGGCGGGAAAGGACCCTTTCCGAACGCAAACCCGGTCCCATCCCTTATGTCCTGAAGCGGGAAAGGTCTCCGGCCCCCTCCCGCAGGATCTCCGGTGTGTCGTCTATTAGAGAAATAACGCTCGACGCTACACCAGGCACGACGCCCCCGTCCACGATCAGGTCGACCGCGTGACCGATCTTATCCTGTATCTCCCGCGGGGTGGACACAATCGCGCTGGTTTCGGGGTCTGTGGCGCTCGTGCTGATTATGGGGTGTGCAAGCTCTTCGACAATAGCAAGGCAGATTGGGTGGTCCGGGACCCTGATTCCAACGGTTTGCCTTTTGGTCAGCATGATCCGGGGGACCATGCGGGAACCTTCCAGCACGAAAGTATAAGGCCCGGGCAAAAGCCGCCTCATGGTTTTGTAGGCGTAATTCGTAACCTGCGCGTACTCGCTTATATTCTTCAGGTCGCTGCAAATGAAACTGAAAGGCTGGTGCTTGGAACGTCGCTTCAAAAGATAAATTTTCTCAATTGAAGCTTTATTGAAAAGGTCACAGCCAATCCCGTAAAATGTGTCCGTGGGATAGGCTATTATTCCTCCGTTTGCCAGAACCTCGACAACTTTTCTGATTTTTCTCGGCTCCGGATGCTTTGGGTTTATCTCCAGAATCATTAGCAAACGTCTCCTCAAATAGGTGAAAGCAAGAAGAAAATAATGGCTGGCGAAAGGCAATGTCAAGTAAACAAAGGGACAGGGTTGGGCCAATCCTTTTCTGAAAACTGTTTCGCGGCCATCGATATCGGATCTCATACCTCTCGCATGCTGGTCGTGCACAAGTATGGGACCGAACTGGTCCCGGTTCGCGTGGAAAGAAAAGTAACACGGCTCGCCCGAGATTTTAACCATGCCGGTATAATTTCGGAGGAAGCACAGCAGCGAAACATCTCGGCCCTGAAGGAATACATATCCATTTTAAGGGAGTTTCGGGTCTGCAAGATCGCCTGCGGCGCCACCGGGGTTGTGAGACGCGCGAAAAACACCCGCGCAGTGGTCGAGAGAATTACAGCCGAAACGGGAGTTGAATGCAAAATCATCTCCGAGCAAACGGAGGCGTTCCTTTCAGCAAAGGGAATTGTGAGCGTACTTCCCGAAACCGGGGAGAATCTGCTCACCTTTGATATTGGCGGCGGCAGCACTGAATTCCTGCTGGCGGTTCGGGACATGGACACTTCTGTCCGGAGCGCAAGCCGGCCTCTCGGCGCCGCAACGCTGACCGAGGCATACCTGAGAGGCGACCCGCCGGGCGCCGGGGCTGTCGACCGGGCGGCGCTTTGGGCCGGAAATGAAATCATTTCCGCTAAAGTGCAACTATATGAAAGTCTGAATAAAACCGATATAATGAGTTTTGCTGAGTTGAGGCTTGCCGGGACCGCTGGAACGGTCACCACTCTGGCGGCCATATATCTAAATATGGAGCGCTACGTCCCCTACCGGGTAAACGGACTGGTCCTGACCAAAGACTGGCTTTCCCGCACGATAGAATCTCTGGCGCAAATGCCTCTGGCTCGAAGACGGCTGATTGCTGGTCTGGAGCCTGGCCGCGAAGACATAATCCTCGGCGGGGCGGTTATAGTTTCAGAGGTCCTCCGCTGTTTTGGTAAGGACCGCTTCATTGCGGCCGATGCGGGTCTGCTGGAAGGGCTTCTAATTGACCTTATAGAAAAGGATTCGGGGCTCTATGGCGGCGAGGCCGCCGGACTCAGAACGAGCTTGACATGGCGGCTGCAAAAGGGATAAAGCCCCACAATATTGATCCAATCCGGAAAATTAAGACTCGGAGAAAATAGATGGACCACAAGGTGAGTTTTGAGATACCCGAAGCGTTGACATTTGACGACATCACTTTTCTGCCCAATTACTCGGAAGTTCTGCCGGTTGAAACCGACGTCGGGACTATGCTCACCAGGGAGATCAGGATGCGTATCCCGCTGGTGAGCGCCGCCATGGACACGGTAACCGAATCCGATACGGCGATCAGCATCGCCCGCGAAGGCGGAATCGGAATAATTCACAGGAACATGAGCATTGAGTCGCAGGCCCGGGAGGTGAACAAGGTCAAGAAATCTGAGAGCGGCATGATAGTGGATCCGGTCACGGTCGACCCGGACCGGCAGATCGGCGATGTGTTCGAGCTGATGTCCCGATATCGTATTTCCGGCGTTCCGGTAGTAAAGGGAGACCAGCTTGTCGGGATCATAACCAACAGGGATCTCAGGTTTGAAACTGATGAAACTATCAGGGTCGGCGATATCATGACCAAAGATAATCTTGTCACTGCGCCGATGGGCATTTCGCTTGAAGACTCGAAAAGGCTGCTACAGAAAAACAGGATCGAAAAACTGCTCGTGGTCGATGAGGCCGGTCGCCTCAAAGGGCTTATTACTATAAAGGATATACTGAAGATAAAGAAATATCCCAACTCCAGCAAAGACCAACTGGGAAGGCTTCGCGTAGGGGCCGCCGTCGGGATAGGCAGGGACATGCTTCCAAGGGTCAACGCTGTGCGCAGCGCCGGTGTTGACGTAGTTGTCGTGGACAGCGCGCACGGACACTCCCGTAACGTTGTGGAGGCGGTGAAAGCAATCAAAACCGAGTTTGCGGACCTCCAGGTCATGGCGGGCAACGTGGCCACCGCCGAAGGGGCCGAAGCGCTTATCAAAGCCGGAGCCGACGGCGTCAAGGTAGGTGTTGGACCCGGCTCCATCTGCACGACAAGAATCGTGGCGGGGGTTGGCGTGCCGCAGGTCAGCGCCATCATGGAGTGCGCCCGCGTGGCCCGTGCAATGGGAATACCGGTGATTGCAGACGGTGGGATAAAATATAGCGGTGACGTCGTTAAGGCCCTGGCCGTAGGGGCCGACAACGTAATGATCGGCAGCCTGTTTGCCGGAACCGACGAAAGTCCCGGTGAAACCATACTCTACCAGGGCCGCAGCTACAAGGTTTACCGCGGAATGGGGTCTCTTGGCGCCATGCGCGAGGGCAGCAGGGACCGCTATTTTCAGGATGACGTGTTCGAACCCAGGAAACTTGTGCCGGAGGGGATCGAAGGTAGAGTGCCCTACCGTGGGCCGATTTCCGATATAGTGCACCAACTGATAGGAGGGCTGCGCGCCGGGATGGGCTATCTTGGGTGCGCCACGTTGATCGAGCTTCGAACCAAAACGAAAATGGTCCGGATAACGAGCGCCGGCCTCAGGGAAAGTCATGTGCATGACGTCATAATCACTAAAGAAGCGCCCAACTATCAGGTGGATTTGAAGTAAGCCCGCAGGGGAGCCCGAGAACATGTTGGACCATTTACACCAGGAACGGGTACTGATTCTGGATTTCGGATCACAGACGACGCAGTTGATTGCCCGCCGGGTAAGGGAAAGCCACGTCTACTGTGAAATCCATCCCTTCAATATGACCCTCGAAGAGGTCACAAACTTCAAGCCGAAGGGAATTATACTCTCGGGAGGGCCATCGAGCGTGCACGACGAGGGCGCTCCTTTAGCCGATCCAGCCATATTCGAGCTGCAAATCCCCCTTCTTGGCATCTGCTACGGCATGCAACTGATGGCCCATCAGCTTGGAGGCGCCGTCGAAAAGGCGCAAAGGCGTGAATACGGCCCCGCTGCGATAGACATAGACATACCGGGAGATATTTTCAGCGACATTGAAAAAGAGGGGGTACGGGTGTGGATGAGTCATGGCGACCGCATCCTGAAGCTTCCCCCCTCTTTCAGGATCATGGCCCACAGCGATAATTCTCCTGCCGCCGCGATGGGCGACTCAAAGCGTCACATCTACGGGGTGCAGTTCCATCCGGAAGTAGCGCACACGCCCTGCGGCAAGGACATCCTGGAGAATTTTCTGTTCCGCATTTGCCGATGCCGGCCGTCCTGGACCATGAAATCCTTCGTAGAGTCGGCCATTAGCTCGGTTCAGCAAAAAGTGGGGAGCGATCAGCTAATCTGCGCCCTGAGCGGCGGTGTGGACTCCTCGGTCGTTGCGGTGCTTCTTCACAGGGCGATAGGGAAGCGGCTCCATTGCATTTTCGTCAATAACGGCCTTTTGCGCAAAGGCGAGGCCGAAACTGTTCAAAGAGTATTCCGCGATCATTTCAAAATAAATCTCATCTACATCGACGCATCCACCGAGTTCCTGGAGCGCTTGCGGGGGGTCTCGGACCCGGAGCGCAAGCGGAAGATAATCGGCAATCTTTTCATAGAGGTCTTCGAGCGGGAGGCCGCGCGAATCAAGGACGCCCGCTATCTCGCCCAGGGCACGCTCTACCCTGACGTGATCGAAAGCGTCTCATTCAAAGGGCCGTCAGCCACCATCAAGACCCACCACAATGTCGGGGGTCTGCCCGAAAGGATGAGCCTGGAACTGATCGAACCGCTCCGCGAGCTTTTCAAGGACGAGGTGCGGCTGGTTGGACGCGAACTCGGGCTTCCCGAGAGAATAATCATGCGGCATCCTTTCCCGGGTCCGGGCCTGGCGATTCGGCTGATCGGCGAAGTAACATCCGCTGACCTCGAAATTCTACGCGAGGCAGATGCAGTCATCCAGGAGGAAATCGAGGCCTCCGGCTGGTACGAGCACGTCTGGCAGTCTTTCGCCGTGCTGCTTCCCGTCAGGTCGGTCGGGGTCATGGGCGATGAGCGCACCTATGACCAGGTAATCGCCCTGCGGGCGGTGGAGAGCGTGGACGCCATGACGGCGGACTGGGCAAGACTTCCCTACGAGGTGCTCGGGCGGATTTCAAACCGGATCATAAACGAAGTTAAAGGCGTAAACCGCGTCGTCTACGACATCTCATCAAAGCCGCCAAGCACGATTGAATGGGAATAGGATGTGTACACCGAAACCCACCGTTTCTACCGCTATCAGCATCAGGCGCCAAAAGGCTGGGAAAGCTTCCAGGTAAAATACCGGGAAACCGATCTCTGGATCCGGGCTCGGCGAAACCTCGAGCGGGAGGCGGCTCAGGCGGTTTTAACCTGCCGTCTTCAACTGGAGCAGTATATTGCCACGCGTGAGGACTTTCTGAGATCACTTGCGCCGCTCCCCGACGATCCTCTCGCCCCACCCCTGGTCCGCCGAATGCTCAAGGCGGCGAATGCCGCCGGGGTTGGGCCTATGGCGAGCGTGGCCGGCGCGATAGCCCAGGCTGTCGGGGTCACCCTTAAACCGTTTTCCGACTCGGTAATAGTTGAAAACGGCGGCGACTGCTACCTCGATCTGAGGGAGCAAACCACCGTCGGGATTTTCGCTGGACCGGACTCGCCGTTCACCGGCAAAATAGCCGTAAAGCTCGGCCCCGAACGCTTCCCGATCGGCATTTGTACTTCATCTGGAACCGTCGGCCACTCACTGAGCTTCGGCAAGACGGACGCCATGACCGTCATTTCACCTGACGCCGCTCTGGCGGACGCGGCCGCAACCCGGCTCGGCAACATGGTGAAAACCCGGGCCGATATTGACAAGGCCCTTGAGCTTGCTCCCCGGATTCCCTCGGTCGAAGCGGTCCTAATCCTGATTAATGACAAAATGGGGGTTTGGGGAAATATCGAAATAGTGCCGATATAGAGTTCATCATGCATCGTTGCTATTGGTGTTGATAATCCTGTCAAGTCTCTTCGTGAACCTCTTCTGCCGGACAGATCTGCTCAAGCTTCAAAACAAGCCTGTATCCAAGCGCCGCGGCATAGCGTTGAATGGTTAAGACGCTCGGAGACGGTCTAAAGTTACGATCTCCAGCCGTTTCCATTCGGGAAACCGCAGCAATACTCGTCCCCATGCGCTTTGCCACGTCTCCCTGGGTCATACCGGCACGTTTGCGGGCTTCAACACATTCGTCAAAGAAAGCAAAGTCCTGTTCTGCCTCTTTGTACGCCTTTCGGAAAGCCGGGTCTTTCATCGACTCGGCAAACATCTCTTCATGAGTCCTTCGCCGTCTGGAGGTCTCAACGGCCTTTGCCGGTTCGCTCATTCTTAACCTCTCTCATTCTGCGCCTGGCAATGTCAAGCTCTCGCTTGCGGATTGCCTGCGTCTTCTTGATAAAGCCGTGTAGAATAATGATTGTCTGCACCCGTATCGTGCAGTAAAAGACGCGGCCCTGACCCTCCGGTCCTTTAGCTCTTATCTCATAGATCCCTCCGCCCAAGGGCTTCACATAGGGCATGCCAAGATTGGGGCCTTGAGCCTTCATCCGGTTGGAAATGGCGTAATACCGCGCCTTGATGCCTGCAGGCATGTCCATGATCAACCCTTCAACTGCTTGGCTGTAGTATTCAATCGTCCATTCCATGGCGAGAATGCATTTATCAAATATGATAAAATAGCACAAGCGGAAAGTCAACCGCCCGGGCCTTTAGCCCTCAAGGTTAGGTGTTACTGCCGGTGGCTGACTGTTCTCCCTTCCAAGCGCCTTGGCGTAAGGTCGAAAAACCCAAAACCTCCCTGCACACACCGTGGCCTCCAGGGTTGAAAATACTTGTTTTTCAGAGTTTATTGCTATATTGATCTTTTTTCAGGTCCGGCAGGGGCCTGTTGCGTGCGAATTTCGGGATTGATCGGGGAAGGCATCCCAGAAGCGATGAGAATAGTCGTAATGTCCGACACTCACCTTGGCAAGGCGACAGACGAATTCAAAACCCTGTGCTCCGAATTCTGTGATGGCGCCGATATGGTGATTCATCTGGGGGACCTGGAAAAAGTCGAGATGCTGAACTACCTGGAGCAGTACCCGCTTGAAGCTGTCGCTGGAAATATGGACGACTATCCGATTCAGCAGCGGCTCCCGGCCCGAAAGATCGTCAGGATCGGCGCCTTTCGCCTGGGGATCGCTCATGGGTGCGGGTCCCCCGATGGGATCCGTCAGAGGCTCAAGCAGGAGTTCACCGATGTTGATGCCATTCTTTTCGGGCATACTCATCAGCCGCTGATTTTTCGGGAAAACGGGCTGCTCTGGTTCAATCCGGGCTCTGTCTTCCTCGGGCGGGGAGTTTCGCGCAGGAGCATCGGGATACTTAGAATTCAGGATAGAATCGAAGCCGAAATAGTTCAAATATAGGAGCGGTCGGGTTGCGCAATCTCTGGGCGCCGTGGCGTGTTGAGTATATTCTTGGCAAGAAGCCGCCGGGCTGTATTTTCTGTCCCGAACACCACAGCCAGTCTGATGAGCAAAGTCTAATCCTTTACCGGGGCAACCTCGTAATGGTGATGATGAACAGGTTCCCCTATAACAACGGGCACCTGCTCGTTTCTCCCTGGCGTCACATATCCAGTCTTGACGAACTTACCGCCGATGAGGAGCGGGACCTCATGGGTTGGGTCAAAAGATCCACCCGCGTACTAAAAAAGGTAATGCGCCCGGATGGATTCAACATCGGGCTGAATCTCGGACGAGAAGCCGGGGCAGGCTACGAGGAGCACCTGCACTTTCATATAGTGCCGAGGTGGCGAGGCGATACGAATTTCATGACCGTTTTTACCGAAGTCCGCAGTATTCCGGAACACATAAAGCAATCCTACTCCAGGCTGTTGCCCTACTTCAGGAAGGAGAGCTCTAATGAGGCTGTTTAAGCTGATTGTAACACTGGTCATACTTTGTTTGATCGCCGTCTTCATCTACCAGAACATGCAGACGTGGACTCAACCGGTTGGCTTCAAGATCAATCTTTACGTCTTTCAAGCCGACCCGCAACTCGAGCTATATCCGGTCATTTTGCTTGCGGCGCTGGGCGGCTTTATTGCCGGCCTGGCTCTTATGTTAAAGCCCTATTTCAAAGTGCGCCGCCTGCTCAAGCGTGAGCGGCAGGAGAAAAAACAGGCGGAAGAGGAGTTCACTCTTAGGCAGGCGCGTGCGGAATCTCATGGCGAAGATCCTAAGCCCGTGAACACGGTGGAATAGAAAAACCGATTCAATTATGGCAGATAATGCCCCATATCCCTACGCGGAGCTATCTTCCATTGAGTGTCTCCGTGCTTGTGAAGACCCCCGCCTTTGTGACCAAATGCAGTAAGAGCAGGCCGTTTCGAGCTGAAGCGGCCTGCTCCCTTTTTGGGGATTGTCTCATTAAGATCATGGCGCCCTCGTTTTTACTGAACTTCATGCCCACTCATGCCGAATGATTATTCATGACCGGTTTCCGTCCGGAAACCCCGGATGGAAACTAACAAAACGTCCGATCTGCAAGAGATGCCCACGAAAAGACGACGGAGTTTAGATGAAGCCGCAAATAACGACAGGTCCACATAATGCGCCGGGGCAAAGAAAAGCGTCCCTGCGCCCGCACAATTCCCTCAAGGCCGCCAGGGTAGTTGAGATCACCGGAGATCTGCCCCCTATGCCCCATATAGCCGCTCAGGTAATGGATAAGCTCTCGGAGCCGGACTCCACGCCGAGGGAGATCCATCATCTCATCATAAAGGACCAGGCGCTTGCCGCCCGCGTCCTCAAGGTGGCCAATTCGTCATACTACGGGGCGTCGCGGTCCATCTCCACTCTGCGTGATGCCATTCTGTTCATGGGATTCGACGCGATCAGGTCTCTCATTATGACGGCGGTGCTGAAAGGCATGTTTTCGAACGTGAGCCTTTCAGAAAAGCTTCTCTGGGAGCATACGGTAGGCTCCGGCTTTGCGGCTAAAAAAATAGGACAGGAAGTCGGCTTTCAGCGCAATGAGGAGGCGTACCTCGCCGGGTTGATGCACGACGTCGGCAAGGCGGCCCTCTTCTTGCGCTCCCCTGCCGTAATGCGCGATGTTATGCAGGAAGTCTATAACGATGGCGCTGACTTCCTTGATGTCGAACAGCGAATGCTCGGTTTCACCCACGCCGATGTCGGACGGATGATCGCCGATAAATGGCGCTTTGCCCTCGATATCGAAGACGCCATCGCAAACCACCACCAGCCCGGCCAGGCCAGATCGGCCCCGGAGCTAACTCAAATCGTCAGCCTGGCTAACTCGGTTTGCCACAAACTGGAAGTGGGCCCCACACGTAAGCCGGAGTTGGACCTCAACGAGATGGAAAGCGCCAAAGCTCTTGGACTGAGCCCGGCATCCATCGAAACGACCCTCCTGGCGGTAAGGGAAGCGCTTCAGGCGGAGGATTCAGGCGGAATTTAACATTCAGCTACGGAGTACTTATCCAGGTAGCCCCTGGGGGTGATCATCCAGCCATTCCAGATATAGGTCCGGCTGTTTCCCACGATTACCACCGACTGCATGTCCACCTCGTCGAGGGGGAGGCGCCCGAACGTGGTCAGGCATTTCCACTGGCCTTCGCGCATTGCCCGGCGCACAATCGCCGCCGGAGTTTCAGCCGAACGGTGGCCAAGAATTATCTGCCTGGCTTTTTCAAGCAAATCCGACCTGCTCTTGCTCCTGGGATTATAGATCG
>JBEKXG010000001.1:0-29742 GCA_049512295.1 Syntrophobacteraceae bacterium | reverse complement strand
GAACGGGTCTATTATGATTCTGAAAAATTGGACGGGGACTACGCCCTCGTCAAAACGCACGTTTTTTATCACGGCAATGATAACATTTCGATCGAGTACAGGCTCCACCGGGATGGGGGACAGTGGAAAGTGTATGACGTGGTAGTCGAGGGAATCAGCTACGTCGATAACTATCGGGGTCAGTTCAGTTCGATCCTGACTAATGAATCATTTGACTCCCTTCTAAGAAGACTTCGCCAGAAAGTCGATGAATCGAGCTGAGGCTTTTTATCCATAAAAATTCCTGATGAACTGAAATAAAGGCATGGACTAAAGGAGAAAGGGGCTGAAGTTATGCCGAAGATCCTTGTTGTCGATGATCAGGAACACATCAGGCTCCTATATTCGGTGGAACTGAAGGAAGCCGGATACGAGGTCATCACGGCGGAAGGCGGTCACAAGCTCATGGAGACAATTGAAGACGAAAAACCGGATTTGATCATTCTGGACATAAAGATGGTTGACTACAACGGCCTGGACATCCTGCAGGACATACGAAACTATTTTTATGACCTGCCTGTTATACTTTCGACTGCATACAATACCTTCAAAGGTGACATGAAATCGATTGCGGCCGACTTCTATGTTGTAAAGAACTTTGATTTGACCGAACTAAAGAACAAAATCGCCATAGTGCTCGAAACCAAGCTCCCTGGTTGACACTTCGTCCAGATATGTTCGATGCCATAGACCGTTACGGGAAAAACCAGGGTGAGTATCTCCGGTCGTTGTAGAATTTCCACCTGTCGCTTATGCCTTGAAAACATTTTCACATCTCTAATGCCGGCATGGAAAGCCCCGACCGCGGCGTCAACGCAGCGGTATTTCTCCCGGGCTTGGGCTGGTTCATATCATCGTTCGGAGGCACCCGATGCAATTCTGCAGGAACCGCTGCGAGACAATTAGATGGACTATAGCTTTTATGATTCTTTTAAGCATTTTATCGCTGTGGGGCTGCGACAGCCGGCAGGGGCGGCAAACAGCCCCTGCTGCCGTCCCGGAAGTGGGCACCGTGATCATTGACCCGGAGCAGGTCGAGCTGACCACCGAGTTGCCGGGCCGCACGTCTGCCTGCCTTGTCTCAGAAATCCGGCCTCAAGTCAATGGCATCATACAGAAGCGCCAGTTCCAGGAGGGCTCCGATGTCAAAGCCGGCCAACTGCTTTACCAGATCGATCCCGCCCCCTTTCGGGTGGCGCATGATTCTGCAAAGGCGTCTCTTGGCAAGGCGCAAGCCAATCTGCCCTCTATCCGTTCGAGGGCCGAACGCTATAAGGAATTGCTTGTGGACAAAGCGGTCAGCCGGCAGGACTACGACGACGCGGCGGCTGCGATGGAACAGGCCCGCGCCGAGATCGAATATTGGAAAGCGGCAGTTGAAGCGGCCAGCATCAATTTAGGCTACACCCGCGTCACAGCACCCATTTCCGGGCGCATCGGCAGGTCCGGCGTGACGGACGGTGCACTGGTGACGGCGTATCAGCCCACGTCCCTTGCAACCATTCAGCAATTGGATCCCATTTACGTGGACGTGACCCAATCGTCCGCCGAACTGCTGCGTTTGAAACGCAATCTGGAAGCCGGCCGGCTCACAGCCGACGCAGAGAATGGGAGAAAAGTCCGCATACTCCTGGAAGACGGAACACCATATCCCTCGGAAGGCACGTTGCAATTCCGCGAGGTCACAGTGGACCCGACGACCGGGTCTTTTACTCTGCGCATCGTAGTCCCGAATCCGCAACATCTGCTCCTGCCGGGCATGTTCGTGCGGGCCGCAGTTCAGGAAGGTGTTGCTGAACAGGCCATTCTTGTCCCTCAGCAAGGGGTGAACCGCAATCCAAAGGGAGAACCCATCGCGCTGATCGTGGATGACACCGGCACAGTCCAGCAGCGGATTCTGACGCTGGATCGCGCCATCGGCGACCGATGGCGCGTCACATCGGGTCTGTCACCAGGCGACCGCCTGATCGTCGAGGGCATGCTGAAAGTACGGCCGGGCGCTGCCGTGAAGGCCGTTCCCTTTAATAGCCCAAAGGTCGGCGAGGAATCCAGGAATGCGAAACCCATGGCTGCAGAATCGAACTGACGGAGGACCGCGATGTTGTCGAATTTTTTTCTGGACCGCCCGGTTTTCGCCTGGGTCATCGCCATCATCATGCTGCTGGCGGGCGGCCTGGCGATCTACAATTTGCCCGTCTCTCAGTATCCTCCCATCGCTCCCCCCTCCATAGCCATTGATGCAGTTTATCCCGGGGCCTCTGCCGAAACTGTGGAAAACACCGTTGTCCAGATCATCGAGCAGAAGATGACCGGATTTGACACGATGTTGTACATGTCCGCCTCCAGCGATTCGTCCGGCGCAGGAAGAATTGAGCTTACCTTTGCACCTGGGACCGATCCGGACCTGGCCTGGGCCCAGGTGCAGAACAAGCTGCAACTCGCCACGGCGAGTTTGCCCGATGTGGTGCAGCGCCAGGGCGTCAAGGTCAGCAAATCCACGCGAAACTACCTGATTCTCGTGGGCCTGATCTCGGAAGACGGCAGCATGGATGAGTATGACTTGACGGACTACGGCCAGTCCAACGTCGAGAAAGTGCTGGGGCGGGTGCCGGGCGTGGGTGAGGTGGATAGCTTCGGCACCCAGTATGCCATGCGGGTCTGGCTGAATCCGGATAAGCTGACCGATTACAAGCTGACGATACAGGATGTCGCCGCCGGTCTTCGCGCCTACAATGTGGAGGTTTCCGCCGGTCAGTTCGGCGGGATACCGGCGGTGGACGGTCAGAGGTTGAACGCCACCATCATCGTCCAGAACCTGCTCAAAACCCCGGAGGAGTTCGCTGCCGTCCCGCTGCGCATCAACCCGGACGGCTCCGCCGTGCGCATACGGGATGTGGGGCGAACGGAGTTGGGCACCGAGCAATACGGAGTGCACGGGTCTTACAACGGCAAACCCACGGCCGTCATGGCTATTCGGCAGGCCGCCGGCGCCAATGCGCTGGATACCGCCAAGGCGGTGAGAGCGAAGATGGAGGAACTGTCCAGGTACTTCCCCGCCGGCATGAAGGTCGTCTACCCCTATGACACAACGCCCTTCGTGAAGGTGGCCATCAAAGAAGTGGTCAAGACCCTGTTCGAAGCAATCCTGCTGGTCTTCCTGGTGATGTATCTTTTCCTGGGAAATATCCGGGCCACGCTGATTCCGACTTTGGCGGTGCCGGTGGTGATCCTGGGGACCTTCGCCGTGCTGGGATTGCTGGGGTTCTCCATCAACATGCTGACCATGTTCGCGATGGTGCTCGCCATCGGTCTTCTGGTGGACGACGCCATCGTGGTGGTGGAAAACGTGGAACGGGTCATGAGCGAGGAGGGGCTCCCTCCAAAGGAAGCGACCCGCAAATCCATGGGAGAAATCACCAGCGCGTTGGTCGGAATCGGGCTGGTGCTCTCGGCGGTGTTCGGCCCCATGGCGTTTCTCGGCGGCTCAACCGGTGTCATATACCGCCAGTTTTCCGTGACCGTTATCGCCGCCATGCTGCTTTCGGTCCTGGTGGCCCTGATCCTGACCCCGGTCCTCTGTGCATCGCTGCTCAAGCCCGTGGCAAAGGGGCATGAGGCCGCAGAGACCAGCTTCTTTCTCTTCCGGCCTTTTTTCCGATGGTTCGACCGGGTGTTTTTTTGGACCAGGGACAGGTACCAGGCTACAGTCGGCCGGATTCTCGGCAGGAAGCTTCGCTGCCTGTTTATCTACCTTCTGGTTGTGGCGGCCCTGGGGTTCCTGTTCCAGCGAATACCCACAGCCTATCTTCCCGATGAGGACCAGGGCATAATGTTCATCCAGACGATGCTGCCGGTGGGCTCGACCCTGGAGCAGAGCAGTCAGATCATGGATGAGGTCAGCAGCTATTTTCTGGCGGATGAAAAGGAAGCGGTGGAATCCTGCATGACGGTTGCCGGCAGGGATTTTTCCAGCATCGGACAGAATGTGGGTCTGGCCTTCATCAAGCTCAAGGACTGGGACCTGCGCAACCGGCCGGACATGAAATTAAACGCCCTGGTGGCGCGCGCCATGGGAAGGTTCTCGAAGATACGCAACGCAAGGGTGTTTGCGTTCGCGCCACCGGCAGTCATTGAGCTTGGCATAGCCGTCGGGTTCGACTTTCAATTACAGGATCGCGGCGGACTGGGCCACGAAGCCTTGATGGCGGCCCGCAACCAGATGTTCGGCATGACAGCCAAGGACCCGAGGCTGATTCGTGTCCGCCCCAACGGCCTGGAGGATGTGCCCGAATACCGGATCGATGTGGACTGGGAAAAGGCGGGTACTTTGCGACTCCCCATCAGTTCCATCCACGACACCATCTCGGCGGCATTCGGCAGCGCCTATGTGAACGACTTCATTCAAGGCGGACGGGTCAAACGGGTCTACGTCCAGGCCGACGCCTCATACCGCATGCTGCCCGGCGACCTGGAGCGGCTCTACGTTCGCAATGATGCCGGGACAATGACGCCGTTCACTTCCTTCGCCTCAGGACGCTGGGCCTACGGGTCTCCACGGCTGGAACGCTTCAACGCCTTCCCGTCGCTGAACATCTGGGGCGAAGCGCCGCCGGGGAGGAGTTCGGGGGAGGCGATGCAGGCCATGGAAGAGATCACCTCGAAGCTGCCCTGGGGCATCGGTTTTGACTGGACCGGACTCTCCTACCAGGAGCGGATGGCAAGGTCCCAGGCGCCGCTGCTCTACTCCTTTTCCATGATCGTGATTTTTCTCTGCCTCGCGGCCCTATACGAGAGCTGGACCGTTCCTCTTTCGATCATACTGGCATTGCCGCTTGGGGTCATCGGCGGAGTAGCGGCCACATCACTTCGGGGATTCCCCAACGATGTGTACTTTCAGATCGGGCTCCTCACCGTCCTGGGGCTGACGACCAAGAACGCCATTTTGATCGTTCAGTTCGCCATGGCCAAAATGGAAGACGGAATGGGGCTCGTCGAGGCCACGCTGGAAGGGGTGAAATTGAGATTTCGCCCCATCATCATGACCTCGCTGGCCTTCGGCTTCGGCGTCCTTCCCCTGGCAATAGCCACCGGGGCCGGCGCGGGAGCGCAAACCGCCATCGGCACCAGCGTCCTGGGAGGGATGGCAACCGCCACCTTCCTGGCGATCTTTTTCGTTCCCCTCTTTTTTGTGGGGGTGGTTCAACTGTTCGGGAGGAAGAAAGGCATCCGGGCGGGAGGTCTCGATTTGGACGCCGCGAATCCTTCGGAGGCACAGTGACATGATAAGCAAGAAGCTTTCACTTTTGGCAATAGCGGCCGTTTTTCTCACCGGCTGCACAATGATACCGAAATACACGCGGCCCGAGGCCCCTATTCCCGCCGGCTGGCCAAGTGGTCCGGCATACAAAGAGCCCCCGGCCGCGCAGGGGGCTCCGGTTGCCGCCGACCTGCAATGGCGGGAATTTTTCGCCGATGAACGGCTTCAAGCGATCCTTGAGACGGCCCTGAAAAACAACCGTGACTTGCGGGTGGCCGCCTTGAACGTTGAAAAGTCGCGTGCGCTGTACCGCATCCAGCGCGCCGAGCTTTTGCCGGTGGTCGGGGCGTCGGGCAGCGGCCTCAAGGAGCGTGCGGTCGAAAAGTTCTTCGGCACCTCGGTTGCGGGTATGGTGGAACAGTACAGTGTCAATCTGGGCGTCGCTTCCTGGGAGATCGACTTCTTCGGCCGCATCCGAAGCCTGGAAAAAGAGGCGCTTGAGGAATATTTTGCCACGGAACAGGCCCGCCGCAGCGCGCAGATCCTGCTCCTCTCAGAAGTTGCCAACGCTTATGTGACGCTTGCCGCAGACCGGGAAAATCTCCAACTGGCCCAATCCACCCTTGAGAGCCAGCGGGCCTCCTACAATTTAATTCGACGGCGTTATGAAGTCGGACTCGCGCCCGAACTGGATCTTCGCCAGGTGCAAACGCGAGTGGATGCTGCGCGGGTGGATGTCGCCAAGTTCACCAATCTGGCTGCTCAGGATGAAAATGCCCTCAAGCTGCTTGTAGGCTCGCCGGTTCCCGCAGACATGCTGCCAGAGGTCTTGAGCGCCGTCACGCCGCCACGGGACATTTCGCCCGGGGTGTCCTCCGAGGTGCTCCTGCGCCGGCCTGATATTCTTCAGGCGGAAAACCTGCTCAAGGCCGCCAACGCAAATATCGGCGCCGCCCGGGCGGCTCTATTCCCCCGCATCTCGCTCACGACTGCCATAGGGACCGAGAGCGGCGACCTGTCGGGTCTCTTCAAATCCGGCTCGTTCGCCTGGAATTACGCCCCCCAGATCGCTCTGCCGATTTTTGATCCCCGCACATGGTCGGCACTAAAAGTAACCCAAGTGCAAAGAGAGATCGCCATTGCTCAATACGAGGGGGCGATCCAGGCGGCATTTAGAGATGTTGCCGATGCGCTTTCGCAAAGGGGAACCCTGGGGGATCAAATGGAAGCGCAACAATCCCTGGTGGATGCCACTGCGGAGACGTACCGGCTCTCCAATGCCCGATATGCCAGGGGGACCGACATCTACCTGAACGTGCTGGACGCGCAGCGCTCTCTTTATTCCGCGCAGCAGGGACTAATCGCTGTCCGGCTGGCAAAGCTCTCCAATCAGGTACGGCTCTATTCCGTATTGGGAGGGGGGGCGACTCAGTCATAGCAACATTAGGTAAGGAATTGTGAAAGCCGTTCTGCAAAAGCGCACAAATTGGCTTTTAACGAAGTGAGGGCCTGTTCCATGAAGTAGTCGCTGAACGGGTTGCGCTCTTCCGGGAAAGTGCGCGAAAACAAAGCCGGCAGGACGGGCCGGGCCGGAGTGATGAGCGAGCCCGGATAGCGCGCGTACGGCAAGTCGAGCATGCGGTCCCTATGCCTGCCCAGCATCCTGTTTGCAAACAGCCGGAGAAAAAGATTCTGGCGCAGGTAGCATCTGAGTATCCGCGTCTCGGAGACCCCGGCGTCAAGTCCTACATAATCGAGGAATCGGCGATAATTGGAGGCGATCTCAAAAAGCCGGTCCCGGTCCCTTCCGAAGTCCTTCAAAAGATCGGTATACCTTTGCGGTGTGCGTGATCTCGCCAGCCAGAGAGCTTCGAGCTCGGATTCGAGCAGCCGGTGGCACTCTATTTCGGAAAGCCTTTTTCCCCCGCAGTAATCCATCGACCCGCTCAGCCCGTTTATTACCGGGTGCCAGGCCGCATCGGCCAGGAAGTGGCAGGCAAAGCCAAGTGCCCATAGGACCCTTTCTGCCGAGGCGGTTTTAGACAGCGGACGGGTTTGGGCAATCCAGTCCCCGATGGGGGAGATTCCTTGCCTGTCTACGAGGTCATGCAGTGCATTGCCCAGAGGCGATAATGAAAAGGAAGGCAAATCGTAGAAGAATATATCCGGTGAAATAGTCCCGATAAAGAACTCCACACTTCGCGAGGTGCCGAGTTCTTTCAGGCTGCCTGCGCATCCGTTCAGAAGCTCATCGGCCAGGTAGAGATGAAAACGCTCTTTGGGCATTGTTCGAGGGCCTGTGCTGCGGTCTGTTTTTAAAGGGCGGCAGGTGTCGGGAACTCAGTGGCGATTCTGACCATCAACGGCTTCATCGATAGCTTTGGTCCGGTCCTCTCCCAGTTTTTGGGCCGCTCTGGCCTTGTCGATGGGCTTTTTTCCAAAATCCTGGATGGCTTCTGTGGCCTGTTCAGTGACCGGCTTGGTGTCTTTTCCTTCCTTTTGAGCATCCTTCCCTTTGGAACAGGCGCAAAAAGCGAACAGAGAAACGATCAACGCCGAAACAGCCAAAAAACGGAGCACCATGGCAATCATGTGAACCACTCCCGATGTTGGATGTTCGATCACTCAAGGCACCGGCAGGCGCCCCGAAGGCAAGCGCCCATCCCGGTTGCGGCTCTGCCGCTGATTTGAAAGCCCGGCCTGTCGAGTAGCGCTTTTATCTGCCCGCGTTCCTATGTACCCGAGTCATCTTCCATATCGCAGAAAGTTCTTATCGCTTCGGGAATGAGCTTTCGAACGAATGAATTCCGGTCGCCTTCAAATTCGGCTGCATATTCCTCGTAGAGCGGGTGAGCACTGCAAAGGGCTGGTGAGCTGTGCCTGGCTGCCGAAAACTGATGTTTGAAAGACTGGATGAGGTCGACCAGGGGCACTTCCAGGAAGGAGTAATCCTCGAGCCAGCCCAGACGGTACATTGTCTCGAAGCGAACGAGGTCCAGCAGGAAGAGCGTAACGTCGGTCACACTCATTTTAGATGCGCTGTCGAGACAGTGGAACCTGGCGCCGGGGCCAAGCCCCCCTATTCCCATAATCAGCTCGTAGAGCGCCATGGCCGAATCCTCGCCTCCCCGGACCAGGTACCTGATTACCGAGTTATCCAGTTGGCGGATGGACGTATCCTCGTCGAGCGAAGTCCGGAAACGGCGCGACCAGGGATCGAATCCCTTTTTGGCCGCAAGGCGCCGTTTGCCCTCGTTCATATCGAGTACCCTGGCCATTTGAAAACCTCGATCTGGCAGGTTCGCTCCCTGCCGTCTCCGGCTCTGCGAGTCTCAGTGTCCCCGCATCCCCAATTCAAAAGACGTCGGCCGAAAAGACATATACTTCGGTGCTCTTGCTTTTCCAGGCTTTTTCCGGTAGCCCGGCCTTGCGGCAGGTCCACTCTAGAAACTGTTCCCGGTCCCAGTTGTGTTCGGTTGCAACCTGCGGCAGAAGAAGGCCGGAGGCAAAGCCCTTGCGAATCAGGAGTCCGTGTTTTCCAATTTCGATTTCCGAAGGTTTGCTGATCCGCCGCAAGGGGGTCAGAACCGATATCTCTATGTCTATCTTGTCAAGTTCGTCGGCGGCGAGGGCGCAAAATCGCGTGTCCCCGAACGCGGCTTCAACCGCCATTCTCCTGATGGTCTCCCAAAGAGGCGCGCGGGCTTCGATCATGCCGATGCACCCCCGGAGCTCCTCGCCCTTGTGGATGCAGACAAAGGCCGCCCCCGGCTCTTTGAGTCTCGGCGAATCGACCGCAATTTCGGGCATCGCTGTACCCAGGCAGCGGCTGCGAATCGCATGAAAAGCCAGTTCGCGCAGTCTTTCCTTGTCCTCGGCGCTGAATCCCAGGTCCACCCCAGCCCTGTGGCAATTAGAGCATTTCTGCGCATCCATGTTCGGTGCTCCGGTAAATGGCGGCCGCGGCATACCCGACAACCCCGGACCTGTCACCAGTCACATCGCCCGAATTGGCATAGTTGAGCACTGTGCTCCGGTCGGCGCCGAGTTTTTTTGCTGCAATCATGAGAGTAATCAAGGGCCCCGCCCCGCAAGCCTGGGTCCTCTGATTTTCCACGTCTTCGGCGAGTCCCTCCGGGTCCAGGGCATTGAGCCGATCCAGGCATACCCCATCCAGCCGCTTGGCTTCTTCATAGGGGTAGTAATGCGACAGATCGCTGCTCGCGATAATCAGTACCCGCTTGTGGCTGCACGTCTCAGCAATTGCCTGCGCAAGCTTCAGGCAAAACTCGTAGCGCTGGGTCCCCATTATGACCGGCGTCAGATTAAAGGCGCTCAATACAATCTGGAGGAAAGGGAGCTGGATTTCAAGGGAATGCTCCATGGAGTCGGCTTGAGGGATGTAGCGTATGATATCCGCATGTTTATAGAGCTCATCTATCAGCTCGCGGTCGAGGGGAACTATGCCCAGGGGTGTACGGTATCCGCCCATATTATAGATGCTCGCTCCGGCGAAACCCGCGTGGTGGCTTGGCGCCAGTACGAGTACCCGGTCAAATTGGTGTTCCAGAAGGAGCCTGTAGGACCAGGCTGCTACTCTTCCCGAGTAGAGATAGCCCGCGTGTGGAACGACAAGACCAGTGAGTTCTCCTTCCAAACGAGGCGGCCTGGCCCGCTCAAGATACCTGACAAGCTCTTCTTTAAGCAACGCAGGGTCGGTTGGATACCAAGTGCCGGCGATTACCGATTCCCGGATTTTTTCCGCGCTCATGGATGCACTTCCTTAGTTTCGAGGCTCCGCGTGCTTTATTCACCTATCCTGGGCATCAGCGTCCATTTTATGAACCACCATTGGGCGTCCGGGTTCTTGTCCAGGCAGACAATCCCCCCGTTCTGGAACTTGAAAACAAGCCTTTCGGCCAATCCTGTGACAAGAAATCCGGTAAGTCGCTCCATGAAAGGCAAATGCCCCACGAGCATTAGATTATCGCCGGTTTTCAACGTTTTGGCAACTGAGACGGCATCATCGAGAGGATTGATGCCTGAGATCGGCTCGGCTTCACTCGATTCCCCCAGAAGCGACTCGGCAAAGATTGCGGCCGTCTGCCGCGCTCTTTTCTTGCCGCTGTGCTTTATAGCTGCAGGCCGCACACCATAGCTCCGGGCGACCTCGGCTATTCGATTTACATCGGCGCGGCCTTCCCGGGACAGACCTTGCTCAGGGTCCTGCTCTTTAGAAAGGCTTTGCCCATGCTGAACCAGGTAGAGGGCCATATTGTTTGCTCCTTTAACGATGCTCCCCCCTTTTTTAAAGGCTGTCAGGGCGGATTTTACAATTCCTCGATCTCTCGATCCCTCAATTATTCGCAATAGAAACCGGAGATGTTTAAATTGTAAGCACAATTACTTCTTTGTGCCTGAAAAGAGGAATACATGGAAGTCTCGCAAGAAAATCAAGACTGTGAGTTGATGGACAAAACCTATTCCGAGGGCTCTGAAATCTGCACTCTCATGCGCTGCATAATCTGCAGTAACGGTAAATGGGGGGACCGCCAAAGTTATGGGATCGCCGCTTTGACGTGGCAGCCCTTCTTCAGGGGGCTGCGCCCTATTTGAGCGTTTTTATCGCATCCAGCACATCCAGGTAAAGCTGGGCTTGAGAGGGACTGATAACCGGATGGCGGCCGGTCAGTTGCAAATCGCCGTTGCTTCTTACTATCCCGAGGTACTGCCCGCCTTTCGGGAGTATACTGTAGGCCCCTTCATCCACTTTTGCAAGTGTCCCGGTTTCCTGCCCGTCTGCATCGAGAACAGCCCATTGGCCCTCGCTTGAGAGCTTGAGGGTGACTTCATCAGCCAGGCAGTACGAGGCCAGGCCGATCAGGAAAAGGGGGAGGAAAATGAGAGCCAACGCTTTTTGCATTCAAACCTCCAATACTATCCCCGTTCATGTAGGCAATGGTGTTTGATGTTTACTCCTTTGACTATGAAAATCACGCTTTCAGCAATATTGGTTGTCTGGTCAGCGGTACGTTCGAGGCATCGGGAGACAATGATGGTCTGCACCGACCTTTCGACGGCGGGTGTCTCGGTGGCCATATAATCGAGCAATTCCCCGAGGATGCGGTAATTGAGCTCATCTGCGATATCGTCCATTTTGCAGACGTCCGTTGCAAGCTCCGTATTCTGGTTCACAAAAGAAGATATAACAGAGCGCAGCATGTCAAGGCTCGTAGCGGCCAGTTCCTCGATGGCGTGATTGGGGGGAAGAGGCGGGCGGCTGTTCAAAAATTGAGCCCTTTGAGCGATGTTTACGGCCTGATCTCCGATTCGCTCCAAATCTACCGCGATTCGCATGCAGCCGATTATGAACCGCAGGTCCCGCGCCATCGGCTGATCGAGCGCGAGCAGTCTCAGCGAGTGGCGGTCCACCTCCACCTCCAGCAGATCGATTTCTTTGTCGCCTTTGACCACTTCTTCAGTCAGGCCGTTGTCTCTTTCCACCAGGGCCTTTACGGATTTTTCCAGGGCTTTCTCGGTCAGGGTCGCCATCTGGAGAATGGTCATTTTAAGCTGTTCAAGATCGGAGTGGAATTTGCTTTCTCTTTCCATGTATTCAAAACTCCCGGGACCCTGCTTAAGATTTCACGCGCCGTGAGGTGTGGGGACCGATTATAGAATTTAATCCTGTGTTGCTTCAATAGTAATCTCGATGCCTCGCGAGGTGTGGAGATTCCTAGCAGCTATTGCTTTGTGCCAGGTGCATCGAGAAAAAGAACGCCGCTCCGCTTTTCTGGTCTTCTTTGGGACTGCGAACCCCAATGGTCCCGCCGTGATTCTGGACTATGTGCTTGCAGATGGCCAATCCCAGGCCCGAGCTGGCCAGAGCGCCGGAAGCCGGTTTGCCGGCCCGGTAGAATCGTTCGAAAATTCTGTCCTGATGCTGACGCGCTATGCCGGGTCCTTCGTCCTGGACCGTGAAAGTGATCATGTCTGGACCCAGGGAGTGCTCCACGTTAAGGCGACCCCCTTCAGGACTGTACTTGATGCCGTTTGCCAGAAGGTTTCTAAAGACCTGGGTCAACTGATCGATGCCGGCCGCCACTTCTATCCCTACCTCGGGCAGATCGCTCACCAGCTCGATATTCTTTGCAACAGCCGCCGGGCGGCACTCATCCCAGGCCGCCTCGAGGGCCTGGGCGGGATTGGAGCAAAGCGACCGGAACCGTACCGGGCTCGAATCGAGGGCTGCCAGTTGCAGCAGATCTTTTACAACGGACAGTAAATGGTTTGTCCCTTCGAGAATGGCCACCAGAGAGATCCGGGACCGGTCGTCCACACCATGGTTTTCGGCAAGAATTTTCTGCGCATGAGCCTTTATGGAGATGAGCGGCGTATTGAGTTCCCTGGACACGTTGGACACGAAGTCCTGCCGGACCTTTTCCAGCCGCTTTAAGTTGCTTATTTCATGGAAAACGACAATGGCGCCAAGTTCACCCGACTTGTCGCCCGGCTTGACGATGTTCACCCCGAAAATCCTGTCGCGTCCAAACGGTACCTCTATAGCCTCGCTCTGCTCGCCACCTTGAGGCGCGTCGAGTTCGACAATCCTTTCACAGGCTTCCTGAAATTCGAGATTTCTCAGCACCTCGAGGGGGTTCTTGCCGACGCAGGTTTCGCCGGGGGTCACAAGTTCACGGAATGCGCGGTTAACTTCGATGATTTTTCCCTTTGGATTGAGCACCATGACGCCTTCTTGCATTCCATCGAACACAGCGTCAAGGTACCTTGCGGAGCGTTGAGTTTTCTGCGCCCGCTGGTTTATCCTGTCCGCCATTCTGTTGATGGCCAGGGCGAGGGGATAGAGTTCCCGGTCGCGGCCCGCGATACGCCGCCTGTAGTCGCCTTCGCCGATTGCATCAACGGCCTCGGTCATTTCCGAAATAGGGATTCGAAGCCTGCGAATGAGACCCCAGCTTATCAGAAAAGTGGCGGTGAAGATTATTGTCAGAAGGAAAACAAAACCAGTGGCCGCACGGTCGAGCAAGGCCTTGAACGGGCTGAATGGAAACGCGACTCTCATGACGCCGGTGGGCAGGGGCGCATTGAGGCTGATTTTCTTCGCCGCAAGAATATGTTCCTGACCGCTGGTTTCGCTCGGTCGTATCGCCAGCCCCATATCCCCGGACAGTGCCTGTATGAATTCGGGGCGCGTGGAGAGGTTTTCGGTTCCGATTGCGGCGGGAAACAATTGGGAATCTGCAAGCGGCCGGCCGTCCAGACCTATGAAGGTAAGGCGTGCATCGAGCTGTTTTGCGACCAGGGAGAGCCAGTTTTGGATTTGTTCCAGGTTCTGGAATGTTTTTTCGTTCTCCATGAGCCAGCAGAGATGATTCAATTGATGAATCGCGTTCTGTTTTGATTCGGCGATGATCTCCCTGTTGAAATTTCTGTGATAGAACCAGAATGGCAAGAGTACTCCCAAGACCAGCAGCAGCCAGAGTGAGAAAAGGAGGCGTCTTTTTAACGAGGTGGAATTGTGCATAGACATCTCCATGCCAGGTCGCGGGCTTGGATATGAATGACTTTCGGATCGGGTTGGATTCTAATCTCAAAAAATGAGTGGATTCAACACAAATCTTAATAATTACTCAAATATAAAACCTGGAATTTAAGCGAACGGAGAAATTGAGACATTGAAGAATTGAGAAATCAATTCCCAACTCCCTCACTTCTTCAATCCGTCATTTTTGATATACATTGCCCGGCCTTTCTGGTATTCAAAGTCCCCGGAACAGCCGAAAGCCGGAACGGGTGCGCAGGCCGCGTCCGACGGCTGATACTAGGAGGATTTATGGCCAGACGCTCCATTATTGTACTCTCAGCGCTTTTATTGTCGTTTGTCTTTTCACCGTTGGCGGTCAACAGCGTTTCAGCGGCTCAGGAAGAGACGATCGTCGTTGGTACCGTGGTCAAGCACGGGAAGGTATTCGTAATCGAAGCCGATGAAGGCGATTACATCGTTAAGGGTAAAGACCTCTCCAATATGATAGGCAAGATGGTCGAAGTCACCGGCACGATAATTGAGAGCGACAAAGGCGATACGATTGAAGTGAAATCGGTAGAGGAGATTCAGGAATAAAGACGCGCGGGATCCGGGCGCGGGAGAAAAACCGGTACCCGGTTCAGGCCGCGGAAAAGAATACGGGGACACGTGGGCAAAACGGCCGCCTCCCCCCCTCTTTGTGTCGGTCTTTAGGCGCCACTAACCTCGGGCTGCTTTCGTGCGCGCCCGGCGCGCGTAGGTCGTCGCCTCCAGTCCGGCTACGCACCCCTCGCCAACCGCCTTGGCCATCTGCCACGGGGGGCCGCAGATGTCTCCAGCGGCGTAAATGCCCGGCACGTTGGTTTCCTGCTTTTTGTTCGTCGCTACGAATCGCATGGTCTCGGAGTCGAGCGCAACTCCCAGACCCGATGCAAGCTCAATGGCGCCCTTGGCCCCCAGTTCGATAAAAACTCCGCTGGTGTCTATTTTTTTCCCGTCGTCGAGCAAAACACCCTCGACTTCCCTGTCTCCAAGAATCCTGCTCACTGAACACCCGGTATGGACTTCTATTCTGCTGCTCTCGATCTGATACCGAAGATTTTCTGATATCTCGAGACTGCCGCAGACCAGATGAGTCTCGCCTGCGATGAGCAGCAGCTTCAGCGCGCCGGAAGCGGCCGCGCTTCCATTGCCGACGACCGTGACCACCTGGTTTCGGAAAAAGTTGGCATCGCAATCAACGCAGTAGCTTACCCCTTTGCCGAGCAACTCCTTTTCGCCCGGGACGTTCAGGCGGTTGCGGGACACCCCCATTGCGAGGATGATCGTCCACGAGAAAATGGAGTTTCCCGATTCGACTTCTACCCTGAATCGGTCGTCATCGGCCCGTTCAAAATGAAGAACGTCCTCATCCAAAAGGATGGCGCCGAACTTTTTCGCCTGATTTCTTCCGTGGCTCAGGACCGTCTCGCCGGAAATCGTGTCAGTCATGCAGCAGTAATTCTCGATATGAGCTTTGTATAAAGAACTGCTCTGCACTTTTCCCAAAACGGCCACCCTGGCCCTGGTCCTTGCTGCATGCACGGCTGCCTGCAACCCGGCGGGACCGCTGCCCAATATTACAACGTCAAACTCCCTGTCCACCCTTTCTCCTCCTTCCATGAATGAGCTGATGCAAAAACATACAGGTCCTCGTCGTCTTTTCAAAGAAAAAAACATTGGCGCACAGAGTTTCCGGCGCGTCCAAACAGGTGAGTGGGTAAGACCGGATTCCACGCCCCGCGAGGTCCAATCACCCATTCGCCGGCTAACCCGTTCACCTGTGCTTTTACAGATTGCCGTACCCCGCCTGGATAATGTATTGTAATGTTTGAAAATGGCAGGTTCAATCGGGACGACTGATCCGATTCGGGTCTCATTTGAGCAGTGTCCAGCCGGAAACCCCGGATGAAACACTGACAGTTTCCGAATGGACGCTAAATAGGACTCCAGGCCCCGTGAGGTGGCTCTATGAATGTAACTGCGGCCCTGATTCCCTCGCAGGGGAGGCTGTTTGTCGCCCAGCGGCCGCCCTGGAAAAAATTTGGCCTCCTGTGGGAATTTCCGGGCGGCAAGGTGGAACCCGGAGAAGGCCTGGAACAGTCGCTGATTCGTGAAATAAAGGAGGAACTGAGCCTGGATATAAACGTGCACTGCCTCTTCAAGAAGATATGCCAGGAAGAGCCGGAGTTGGCAATCGACCTCCATGCGTACTGGTGCGAAATCCGCGGGGGAACACTCCGCCTCAGCGAGCACGTTGCGTTCATGTGGGCGGACTTATCCGAACTTAAACGAATGAATTTCACCAAGGTGGATCGTCTTTTGGTTCCATTTCTGGAAAGCCTTCCGGAATTTCCCGATCTTTCGTTTTCGTAGGAATTGACGGCAAACAGTGCAGGGGTTATGTTTTAGTGTTTAATTTCTCAATTAAATCCAAAGGATAAAATGTAGAATGTCCAAGGATAAAGGCGCCTCGCGGGGCGTGCAGATTGGGTGGCTCTCGTCCCTGAAGCTGACGCTGATCCTCTTCTTCGCCCTGGCGGCCGCATCGGTAATAGGGACCCTTCTGCCTCAGGGCATAAGCCTTGCGGAGCTTAAACAACATTTCAGTCCTGCAGTGGCCTTCTTGATAGATTTGCTGGCGCTCAACGACCTCTACCATTCCATGTGGTTCAGAATTTTGCTCCTGCTGCTGTGCACAAACCTGATCGCCTGCACGGTAGACAGGCTCCCGAAAACGGTGCGCCTCCTTCGAAGGTCCGAGGACCCCTTTGATTCGCAGAAGCTGTCCAGGTTCGGTTTCAGCAGTTCGATTGCCGCCGCGCTCCCTCGGGAGAAGGTGCAATCGGTTGTGAAAAGCGCTGTGTCCGAAACTTTCGGCCGGTTGAGCGAAATTCAGTCCTCCGGCCCCTTTTGTGCTGTAAGCGAAAAGGGGCGATGGAGCAGGCTGATGGTCTACGGGGTCCATATAAGCGTGCTTATAGTGCTGGTTGGCGCCCTGGCGGGGTCTTATCTGGGGTTCAAAGGGACCATGAGCCTCTTTGAGGGCGAGACTTCGGACAAAGTCATGCTCGCGGGAGGCGAAAGCGTCCAGGAGCTTCCGTTCATGGTCCGGTGCGACAAGTTCGAGGTCTCCTTCTATGACACGGGAGCGCCGAAGGAGTTTCGATCCGATCTGGCCGTAATCGACAATGGCAGGGAAGTCATGAAAGAATCCATTGTTGTCAACGATCCTTTGAGCTATGAAGGGATCACTTTTTACCAGGCCAGCTATGGGACCACGCTTAAGAAGGCTGAGATCGAGCTCACAGACCGCGACTCGGGTAAAACGGTCGCGATGAGCATGCCGTTCCAGGAGCCTGTGACTATTCCCGGCACCAGTGATCAACTCATGATTACTGAATATCAGGAAAACTTGATGCGATTCGGGCAGGCGATCGAGATCACCTTTGGAAAAGCGGGGCGGCAATCTTCGGCCCAATGGATTCTGGTTGACCGGCCCTTTCACGGCAACAGAATCGAAAACTACCAGGTCCGGGTTGTTGGAACCGACAAAGCAAGGTATACGGGACTCGAGGTCAAAAAAGACCCCGGAATCTGGCTGGTATGGGCCGGTTTCACGCTCATGACCCTTACCATAGGCCTGACGTTTTATTCCAGCCACAGGAAGCTTTGGGTCTGCGTCGAACCCGATAAAAAGGGGAAAAAATCGACCATCACCCTTGCTGGTAGAACGAGCCGCAATGAACGGGCTTTCGAAGAAAAGTTCGAGGCGCTGTGCGCTCGGCTTGAAAAGGAGCTTAAAAATCCCCCCCGCCCCCCTTTGGAAAAAGAGGGGAACGAAAAAGATACAAAGGGCGCTAAATGACCAGTTCTCTTCTGCTCAGTCTGACTACTTTCGCCTACCTTCTGTGTACGGTCCTGTACCTGTCCGGAACGATCTTTCGCTTCAAGCCTTTGCTGGGCGCCGGCGCGATTTCGGGGCTGGCGACCCTGCTGATGCAGACGGCAGGCATAGGGCTGCGCTGGATGGAATCTTACCGCATGGGATACGGGCATGCGCCGCTTTCCAACATGTACGAATCGCTCGTCTTTGCATCCTGGGCGATAATGGTTATCTACCTCGTATTCGAATGGCGCACAAAGCAGCGGGCGCTCGGGGTGTTTCCGGCCCTGTTTTGCTTTCTGGCAATGGCTTACGCCTCTTTCTCAAAAGACGTCGACTCAAAGATTCAGCCGCTGGTTCCCGCTCTTAAGAGCAACTGGCTCATTGCTCATGTAATGACCTGTTTTCTCGGCTACGCTGCATTCGCCGTATCATTCGGGCTTAGCATTCTCTACCTGCTGAAAAAGAAATCATCTTACGCCGAAAAACCCGGAAATCCTAATCCGCGTGGCGCCCTGCCGGCCTCTTTGCCCAGCGCTTCCCAGCTCGAGTGGTTCAATTACCAGTTGGTGCTTTTCGGGTTTTTGTGGCTTTCCGTCGGAATAATAACGGGGTCCATCTGGGCTAACTCAGCATGGGGTACTTACTGGAGCTGGGACCCCAAGGAGACGTGGTCTCTGATAACCTGGCTCATATATGCAGCCGTGCTGCACGCGCGTAATATGCAGGGCTGGAAGGGGAGAAGAGTCGCCTGGCTGTCAGTGATCGGTTTTGGGTGTGTTCTATTCACCTATTTTGGGGTAAACTTTCTTTTGAGCGGCTTGCATAGCTATGCAAGATAATGAATCCTGGAGGGTCCCATGTTGAATATGACCGAAATACTCCTCTTGCTTCTGGGTGTTGTCATCCTGGTGGGCGGCAAGAAGCTGCCCGAACTGGGAAGCGGCCTGGGCAAAGGAATCAGCGAATTCAAAAAAGCCATAGGCGGCGACAAACAGGAAGAAGATCAAAAGCAGATCAAGGAGGGCGAAACCAAATCGGCAGATGCAAAGCCGGGCGAGCCTAAGTGACGGATGTCGGATTCAAGGAAGCATGTCAGGGAGTAATCCATTCCGGCTAAAGTCGGCAGGAGGAATGAACAGATTATGTTTGGAATAGGTTTTGAACACCTCCTTGTGATTTTGATTGTCGCCCTTCTGGTGGTCGGACCCAATAAGCTGCCCGATGTGGCCCGGGCGCTCGGACGCGGTTACGCCGAGTTCAAAAGAACGATGGACGAGTTGAAGAATACAATGGACCAGGACGATACGGTCCGCAGCCTCAGAGAGGAATTCCGTTCGGCCCAGCGGGAGGTGAAACTGAAGAAACTTCTCACTCAAAATCTGATCATGGATCAGGGGACCGCCATCAAATCCTCGGTCTATGACGAGCCGAAGAAAGCATTCGAAGCCGCCCTGGTTGAAGGAAGCGCGCAAGCCCCCGCATCTGAGCCTGGTGAGACGGAAACTGCCACCGACGGAGGCATCGATCTCGACGCTCCGCGAGGGGGCGACGCCGCCGCCGAAATCTCATTGCCCGAGATCGCCGAAACCGGAGCCGAAGCCAAGGCGCCCAAAGAAAAAGTATAGGTCTTATATGTCCTGTGCAACCTGTATTTTTTTCCGTGAACAGGAATGGAAATGTCGGACGAAGAAAACAAGATGCCCCTCTTTCAGCATCTGGAGGAACTGCGCACCAGACTGCTGATTTGCTGTCTGGCAGTAGGGGTGGGATTCGTCAGCTCCTATTTTTTCAGCAGCAGGATTTTCGAGTTGCTCATGATGCCCTGGATCAACGCAATGCCGCCGGGGCAGTCCGCAAAACTCATTTACACCGCGCCCCATGAGGCTTTCTTCGTCTATATGAAGGTGTCCTTCATCTCGGGGACCCTTCTTGCCACCCCTGTAATACTCTGGCAGATATGGAAATTCGTAGCCCCGGGGCTGTATGCCAACGAAAAAAGGTACATGCTGCCGATTATTTTGTGTTCGTGCCTCTGTTTTGTTGGCGGCATTGTGTTCGGGTATTTCGTGGTCATTCCGGTGGCGTTTAAATTCTTTGCCTCCTTCGCGTCCGAATACATCACACCCATGTTGCGCACCACGGAGTATCTGTCGTTCGCCAATAAAATGCTCCTGTGCTTCGGGCTTGCATTTCAACTGCCCGTATTCGCTTTTTTTCTTGCAAAGTTGGGCCTGCTCAGCGCCGGTTTCTTGAAGCGCAAGCGCAAATGGGCCATAGTGCTCATTTTTATTGCCGCTGCGGTGCTTACCCCCAGCCCTGACGTCGTATCTCAGCTTTTAATGGCGATGCCGCTTCTGGTTCTTTATGAAGCGAGCGTGTGGATCGTCCATTTCTTCGGCAGCAAGCCGTTCAAAGCGCCGGAGGAAACCGACTCCCCGGCATAACGCATAAACCCCCTGAACTGTGCCCCCGGGAAACAAAATGGCCGAACAGGTTCTGGTAATCGCTACGAAAAACAGAGGAAAATCTGCGGAAATAAAAGGCGTGCTCAAGGATTTCCCGGTTCTGCTCAAGGACTTGAACGATTTCGGGCCGATTCCCGAGCCTGTCGAAGACGGCGCCACCTTCGAAGAAAACGCGTACAAGAAGGCCGGCTTTACGGCCAAGGTGCTCGGTCTGCCGGTTCTGGCCGACGATTCCGGGCTCGAGGCGCAAGCGCTTGCAGGCGCCCCTGGCGTCCATTCAGCCCGTTATGCCGGACTTGGCTCAACCGATCGGGAGAATAACGCAAAACTCCTAAAAGCGCTCTCCGGCGAAGCTGACCGCAAAGCCCGGTTTTGCTGCGTTCTGTCCCTGGCCGTGCCTTCCGGCGCCGCCCTGACCTATGTAGCTTTTTGTGAAGGGGTGATTCTGGACTCACCGCGTGGCGAAAATGGATTCGGCTACGATCCACTTTTCCTCTACCCCCCGGTGGGCAAGACCTTCGCCGAAATGAGCATGGAGGAGAAGCTGAGCGTCTCTCACAGAGGACGCGCCCTGAGCGAGCTGAGAAACGAGTTCGAAAAGGTCCTCCAGTGGCTCGAACGCAGACGGCGGGAAGAGGACATGCGGCGAGGGGCCGGAGAGATGTGCATTACTGAGGACTGAGTGGAGAAACACTCTCCTCATTCCCCAGTCCTCCGTCCTTCACCCCGGGCCAGCTTCTATAGAGGGTTTTCAGCCGCTGGAACCGTTCGTATCCGAGCAGCTTTCTCACCTCCAGCGAGTAGGTGAACCGGGTCGCGGCCAGAAGGGTCCGGGAGCTTTCCAGTTTTTTCATCTGCGTGATCGCGGTGCTCTCGTTGAGGTGTTCCTGGTCGATTGCTTTTAAGAGTTCGCTTTTCTCCTGTTCCAATTGCTTTTTGAGTTCTGCAAGTCTGTCCCGATTGTGATCGAAGAGCTTGTCAAGCTCATCTTTTTGCTGGTCGGTAATGTTCAACTGATCGGCAAAGTAGGGGATATGCCACCACCTGCCCGGCGGGATTTCCTTTGCCCGGCAAATCGCCGGAAAAAGAAACAGCATAATCGCGGCCAGTATTGCCAGGGAATTTTTAAACATTTCCCGATCCGCCAGCATGGGTCAGACCATCGTCTTTCATCGCTCCGGGGTGCTGTATGTCCTTATCATCGTCACCCGGGTCCGCAATATCCACATAGATGTGGGGCAGAGGGTTTTCCTCGAGCTTTTCAACTTCAGTCATGAATTTTTCGTCCTGGAGCATCTCCTTGTAAACCATATCGAGTGTATAAATCCTGTCCCTTTTGATTGTCAACGGGCTCAGAAGAAGGAGCAGAATCGATGCGAAAGCCACGGCCATACCCAGTGAGGGGCGGATTCTCCACACCGGTTTGAAAACACCTGCCCCCTGTTCGGACATCCTCGGTTTCCTGAAGTGCGCAGGCGCCTCTTCGCGTGAAATTTGTCCGAACCGCTCGAGCCTGCCTCGCAGCGCTTCCTTTTCAGAGCGGCAGGCGGAGCACTCGAACAGATGGCGGCGGAGCCCCTCATCAAGGCCGCTCTGGTCTAGCACGGCCTCGATGATCTGTTGTTCATCAAGATGGCTGATCTTTTTCGCCACGCCATTCTCCTTGCAAAAAGTCGCTCAGAGCCGAATCATCTTTGAATTTCTTGATCGCGCGGTACAGATGTGTCTTCACCGCGCTCTCGCTCCTCTTGAGCGTCTGTGCTATTTCTCTTATATTCAGATCATCGGCGAACCTCAGAAAAAAAACCTGCTTTTCCATCCGGGAAAACCGCTTCGATAACTGTTTCACATGCAACCAGAATTCCTGTCGAATTACCGTGTCAAGCGCCCCCGGATTAAGGTGCGGCTCAACGTCCGCCACATCGGTTTCATCCCTGTGCTCGGTTATTCCAAACAAAGCCAGGAACTTGTTTTTCCGGTGAAAATCGTGCACCCGGTTTAGCGCTATTCTGTAAAGCCAGGGCCGGAACCTGTCCGAATCCTTGAGCTGGGGCAGGTACCTTAACGCGGACATGAAAATGTCCTGGGTCAGGTCCTCAGCATCCATCCTGGACCGGGTGCGAAAAAATACCAGGCGGAAAATCTCGTTCTCATGGAGCGCCATCAGCTTCTCGAAGGCATTCCTGTCTCCCCCCCTGGCCTGTTCCACAAGCGCGGAAACCTGATTGTCCTGCGTGGAGGAGACCCTCAGTTCAAAATCGTCCGTGGTATTCATTCTGAATAGAATACACCCTGCTGCCTATGAGATATTATCCCCCATGTATCCTATTCATTATGATGCAGTTTTCTGCATTATCAAACATCCAAATCCACGTTAATCGACTTTTCATCTTGAATAACGGATGAGGCCCCGAATTAGTTTACAAGTGACCGTTTTTTTATTCAAAACAAAGAGTCGGTGAATGGGCGCCTCAAGTTGGATGTCAGGTGTCTGGGAAAGGAAGCCTTGGAGTGATTTGTCTTGATAAACGGGTTGCTTGTGCGTCGCGATATACTTGGCTGCTCATGAATAATCATGGCCGAGGGAGGAATGAAGATGGAAAGCTGCTTTGCTAATCACGGGTAAACCCCCGGCACTGCCGGGGAATCCTCAAAGTTTGACATTTGCGGGAGTCGAGTCGTCATTCCGGCAGTACGTCAACCGGCAGTGTTCTTGAGCCGGGATCGAGAGCCGGAATCCAGCGTTTTGGAGCTTGCCGGGGCCGTCAGGGTGTATGATTTTCCCTATGCGCGAAGCAGGCGTTGCAGATCCTCACGGGAAAGTTCGCAATCCTTTAGAATTTTGATCAAAAGCCCGGGACCGATGGTTTCGTCATAGGGTAACGCTCACTTGTTGTACCCCAAAGAAGTCCAGCGGCTCCACGGTCTTGCCCTCAACCTCAAGGCAGAGTTCGATAGCCTCTTTTATGCGTTCGATAAGCTCGTCAAGGGACTTTGCCTGGGTGTGACAGCCCCTGAGAGTAGGAACCGAGGCAACGTAAAAGCCTTCCCGGTCACGCTCTATGATCACATTGAATCGTTTGTTCATTTCAATTACCTCCAGGACAAATTAATTCATCTTTTAGTATTGGCGCACCCCCATAGGGTACTCGATTTTGGTGATGAAACATAATCGAATCCACCGCCCACATCTCCACAGGCAGGAATCTGCACAAACGGACGTAAATAATCGGACCTTCCGTCGGATGTTTTGATAGCTTCTGAGGCGTTGAGCTGTGGGGGAGCAGTTAAGTGGCCTTGACAGGATACACGACAGGTGCTATCCGAAAAACTTCAGAAAGCGATTTCTTATCAGCTCACCAAGAGCAGATCGGCGGTGTTCATAGTGTTGCTTGCGCAAATCTGCCACAGTATCTCTACCAGGGAGATATAGCATTCGAGCTATGCAGGAAGATTGCAGGTTACAAGAACTCGAGGCCTTGTTCAAGTTGCTGGAAAACGAATACAAGGCTTACCGGGAGAGAAGCGAGGCGCTCAGGGAAACCAAGAAGCGCTTTTACAGCCTTTCCAATCGCACCCAGGATGGCATCTATACGTTCAGCCTTTCGATCAATAAATACGTTTACACCAATCCCTCGTTTATCAAAATGTTTGGCTATCCCTGCAAGGACATCGTCACGACCGATTCAGTGATGGGAAAAATTCTGCCTGTGGATTGCTCCAAACTCAAACAAAGGATTGAAGACTCGCTCAGTGGCCGAAAGGACGGGGGTGAGATCGAATACCGATGCATTGGCCACGACGGCGGCATCCGGTGGATGCACGACCGCTGGGTGGTTCTTCGCGATGATGGTGGTATCCCGACGGCCATTGAAGGCATCGTGCGGGATATCACCGATATGAAAGATATCATCAGTCTCAAGGATTATCTCGAAAGTATTCTGGAAAGTTGTATGGACGCTATCGTCGTAACCAGGAAGGCCTCAACAACGTCGTTAAACATGCTGCCGCCTCTGCTGCCAGTATCCGTTTGGTCTATTCCTATCCGAATATTATCCTTCGCATCGAAGACGACGGAAATGGTTTTGATGCGGACAACCTGATGGAAACCGCGACCCGGAAGGGCTGTATGGGCCTCTGGAGCATGAAGGAACGGGTCGCACTGCTCAACGGACAAATGAAAATCAAATCTGAAAACGGGGTCGGCACCCATATATTTATCGAAATCCCTTATGATGAATGAAGATATGACAGCAGAAGAGAAAAAATCTCCAAAGACCATTTTGGTGGTGGACGACCATACGCTGTTCCGGGAAGGATTGAAAGTGCTCCTGAAACAAAACCCCCGTTTTGTGGTCGCCGGAGAGGCCGCCTCGGTTCAGGAGGCAGTGGCGAGGTCAAAGGAATTAAAGCCGGACATCGTTTTGATCGATATTGCCTTGCCGGGTGAAAACGGCATTCAGGGGACCCGAAAAATCCTCGAAAGTGACTGGCAACCCCGGGTCATCGTTATAAGCATGTATTCAAAATGGGATTTTATCATCGCTGCCCTGCAGGCCGGCGCCACGGGATATCTGATCAAAGACAGCACTCCCGACATGCTCCTGGAAGCCTTGGACAACGTGGCCAGCGGACGCTATTTTTTCGACCCGAGCACATTAAAGGAAATCATTCCGTCCTGGACCAAAATTTCCAAAGAACATCGATTTCCGAAACCAACTATGATCGGTTGACCCGCCGTGAGCAGGAAATCATGAGGTTGGTGGCCCAGGGGATTTCGACCAAAGAGATCGCCGGCAAGTTGTTCATAAGCCCCAAAACAGTGGAAAACCATCGCGCCAAGATCATGGAAAAGCTCGCCTTGGACAATGTCGTGGATCTGGTGAAATACGCCGCCAAACTGGGGATCATAGATATTCGGAGTTGGGGGGAGTAAGCGGCGATGAACCCTGGGACCGGTCGGGCAAAGATGAAAGTCTATGTGATGCTGCAAATCGGCTGTACCGGATTTGTCGAAAAAACCATTCCCGTTCCCGGACCCAACGGTGCTGTCGTGAAAACAACGGCGGCATTGGTATGCACATCGGATTGCCATATGGTTGCGGGCACGGTGGGAGAAAGAAGGAATTTGACTTTAGGGCATGAGGCGGTTGGAAGAGTTTATGAAGTCGGCGAAACGGTTCAAACCGTGAGACCTGGTGATCGCGTAGTAGTCAACGCCATCACGCCATGCTTTAAATGCCACCCTTGCCAGAGGGGCAATACGTCCCAGTGCGGCGGAATTCTGGGCGGCTGGAAGCTGTCACACTCCAAAGACGGCGCGTTTGCCGACTATTTTCATGTCAATGACGCCGATGCCAATTTAACCCTGATTCCGGAGGGCGTATCCGATGAGGCGGCCTGCTACACCACGGATATGATGTCCACCGGTTTCAAGGGGGCCGAGAATGCCGGTATCGTGCTGGGGGTACGGCAGCCGTATTCGGTCTGGGACCCGTCGGTCAGATGTGTGTGGCTGGAGCAATGCTGCTGGGCGCGGGAATGATCATCGCGGTGGACAATGTGGCGCATCGCTTGGAGCTGGCCAAGGAATACGGCGCAGACGTCACCATCAATTTCAATGAAAAGGACCCCATGGAAGCAATTATGGCCCTTACCAACGGAGAAGGCGTGGACTCAGCCATGGAAGCGGTCGGGGCGCAAACCCCCTTTGAAAACTGCATCAATGTGACCCGGCCGGGCGGCGCCATTTCCAATGTCGGATATCACGGCGAAGGCGATTACATTAACATCCCGCGCTTGGCATGGGGTGTCGGAATGGCCGAAAAGACCATCAAGACTCTGCTGTGTCCCGGCGGCAGCGAGCGGATGACTCGTCTCCTTCGCATCGTCCAGTCAGGACGTGTAGATCCCACCAAGCTCACTTCCCACCATTTCAAGTTCGCCGATATGGAGAAGGCTTTTTGGATGATGGACACCAAAGAAGACAACATGGTGAAGCCGGTCATTCATTTCGACTAAGCCCGGGTCTTGCCCGGGAAGAACAAAAAGAGGTCCGGCTCTGACGATTACGCTTTTCTAAGTCCTCTGAATCTGAGATATTTACGGTGAAAGAGAAGCCGGAATTAATCAGACATACAGGGGACTTGAGAAATGTGAAAGTGCTTTTAGCTCAGCAGAAAGGATGACCCATGGCAACCCAAGACAAGTGTGTTTCGATCGTGCCCTATTTTAAGGTCCACAGCGGCAAAATGGACGCCTTTAAGCGGTTGTGTGAGCAGTTTGTTGAGAAGAGTGACCCGGAGCCAAAATGCCTCTATTACGGGTTTAGTTTTTACGAAGATCAGGCCCATTGCCGTGAAGGCTATGTGGATGCCGAAGGAGCGTTGGCACATCTCGAGAGTGTGGGGCCTCTCCTGGATGAAGCATTGAAAATAGCCGACCTCACTCGTCTGGAAATTCACGGACCCGAAGAAGAACTGGCCAAGCTCCGAGATCCCCTGGCCAATTTAAAGGCCCAGTTTTTTACGCTGGAGTATGGCTTCCGTCACTAGATAAAGGGCATGAAAACGCGTTCTCGCCCGTAATGTCGCGCCCTATCACCAGGGTATGAATATCTTCGGTTCCTTCGTAAGTGTTTACGGTTTCGAGATTGAGCATGTGGCGGATCGGCGCATATCCAAGGCTGATCCCGTTTGCACCCAGAATGTCCCTGGCGCTCCGCGCGATCTTTAGGGCTTCGGAGGCGTTGTTCATTTTGGCCATGGAGATGTGCGTGTGGCGCGCGCGGCCCTCGTCCTTGAGCCTGCCCAGGCGAATGCACAGGAGCTGGGCCTTGGTGATCTCCGTCAACATCCGGGCGAGCTTTCTCTGCACCAGTTGGAAGGACGCAATCGGGGCTTGAAACTGGATCCTCGATTTGGCGTAGCTCAGGGCACTTTCATAGCAGGCTATGGCGGCGCCGACACTGCCCCATGCTATGCCATAGCGCGCTTCGTTGAGGCACATCAGGGCAGCTTTCAGACCCCGGGCGCCGGGCAGAAGATTCTCCTCCGGGACGGCCACATTATCGAAGTTGAGAACAGATGTGACCGATGCGCGCAGTGAGAACTTGCGCTCTATGAGGCGAGCCGAAAAACCGGGCATACCCTTTTCGATCAGAAACCCCCTGATTTCACCGTCCGGGGTTTTTGCCCACACTATCGCCACGTCGGCGATAGAACCGTTTGTTATCCACATCTTGCGCCCGTTAAGAACATAGCCCCCCCGGGTTTTTACCGCAGTCGTCCGCATGCTCTGGGGGTCGGAGCCGGCCGTGGGCTCCGTTAAACCGAAGCAGCCGATTTTCTTCCCGCTCACGAGTTCCTGGAGCCACCGCCCCTTGTGCTCCTCGGTCCCGAAGGTGTAGATAGGGTAGATTACCAGAGCATTTATGACCGAAACAAACGAACGCAGCCCGGAATCTCCCCGTTCCAGTTCCTGGCAAACGAGGCCGAAAGCAACGTTGTTTTCCCCCCGGCCGCCGTATTCATTCAGCTTGAACCCGAGAAGGCCCATTTGCGCCATTTCAGGAATCAGTTCGACCGGAAAAAACCCTTGCTCAAAATAATCGGCCGCCCCGGGGAGGTATCGCCGGTCAATCCAGGTTCGCACTTCATCGCGAATTTGCTTTTCATCGGGAGCAAGAAGGTCTTCACAGAAATAATAGTCGGTATGCGGCGAGTTCATAACGGTCTCCCATAAACACTACCGTCTTTGATGCATCCGTTTCTTCTTTGCCTGTGCTCAAGCCTGTATTCAAGCTTGAAATAATTGGCCGGAAAGTATAATTATCACATAGAAAATATGGACATTTCATCCCAAATCCAAAGCATATTCCACATTCATGAGGGGCTTTGCGACGGATTATCCCACTTTTCCGGTCCAAGCCGCGCCGCGCTGATTTATGCCGAAAAGCCCCGGGACCAACTCCGCGTCTATGATCCTCAAGGTCTTCTGGAGGGCTGGGAGCCGTTTGTTGAGAAAATCTACCTGAAATCCGGCGCCTGGCGCGAGTATAATCCTCATATCTCGCAGATGAGGGGTTTCGGACAGGTTTTCCCGGAAAAAGGGCTGGACCTTGCAGGCCTTGTATCCAGGGGCGCAAGGGCCAAGTCCGTCTTCTACCAGATGTGGTTTACTGAAGAGCACCCCACCATGTGCTCGACCGGCCCGACCGAGAGGTGGCTGGAGCACGCCGCCTGCCTGCTGGCGCATGACTGGTATAATGAGGAATGGTTCTATACGCGAAACTCTTCATACGTTGTCCGGGAATATGCGACCCACGCGGTCAGGGATTGCATCCGGGATCGACTGGACCTTCGATTCGGTTTGGACAGCCGCCTTGAAGTCTACCCGATTCTGGACGCGGTGCTGGGCATTTCCAAGACAAGGGAGGAAGGCGCCTGGCCACGGGGGACCCTGGTATTCATCGATCCGGCCATGATTGCTGGAGTGCCTTTCATGGTGAGGTTCCCTCACCCGGAAAAGCTTAGACTGACCAACTACAAGCACGCGCGCAAGCTTATCCTCGCGGTTGAAAATTCGGACAGAAGGCTTGTCTCGGATGGGCGCAACATAATCGGGGTCGCTCAGGGAAGTTTGCCTGATTGCCGCATAACAGCGGATTTCCGAGGCGGACACGGGTTCCTCCGTTTCTCCGGCAACCTGCTCTGCAGCTTTTCGGACGGAAGCTATCATTCTTCGGACCGGAAGCCGAATCTGGTGCACCTTGAAGAACTCCTGCTGGAGTCACCTCTTGAAGGGGCCAAAAGGGACGCTCTTTTCAAGATCGCATCGAGCATCGTGGACAGGGCGGGCGAGCAGAGGCATGGGGCAACGCTTGTAATCGATCTTAACCACAGTCCCATCGCCATCTCGGGCCAGCAGCTTGCGGCCCCCATCGATCTCACATCGGAGACCATGCTCGATTTGGCCAAATCCCTTTCGAAGGTGGACGGGGCCGTACATATCGGGGCAGACCTGCACCTGCACGGATTTGCCTGCCTGCTGGACGGAAGATCGATTTCCGGCGAAAACCGCGCGCGGGGAGCGCGGTTCAACTCGGCCCTCAGGTTTACTGCCGACCATGAGAACCTGATTGTAATAGTCGTTTCGGCAGACCGGCCCGTTTCGGTTATACACAGAGGAGTGGACCTTACCGCTCGACCCGAATGGAGGCCGCTCTCACAACTGCTCGTTCGACCCCCCACTCTGGAAGAGTCGCTGATGGGCTCCGCCAAGCCGGAAATCGCCCCGCAGGTGAGGCAGTCGCCTTAAGACGTTTACTGTCCACACTTACCGGACAATCCCGCCGGACGCCGACCGAAGGTCAAACGCATTGGCGATATAGTCAAAATCTCTGTCGTTGTGCAGCAGCTCAATGTTGCGTTCGATGCATACCGCCGGCATTAAGCATAAAGGATTCCACTTCCGCTTTGGAGGGGATAGCCGCCCGCGCCCCGATTTT